>JAUILM010000808.1 GCA_030432855.1 Bacteroidia bacterium | reverse complement strand
GCAGGAGTATCGGCTTGAGGAGAAAGAAGTCCCTATGCCAGCATATGATTTTGTCGAGGAGATTTCATTTGATCGTAAAGTCCGATGGTATTTAGAGGAAGGCCTTGACCGGTTTTCTATCGAAGCTAAAACCAAGTACCGGGGTAATAGATATAGCCTGGAGTTTGACAGTACCGGTGTATTGGAAGATATCGAAATTGAGGTCGAAATGGAAGAATTGCCGGCATTGGTCATCGACTCGATACATACCTATCTCTCGAAAACTTTCCAAAAATCTAAGGTAACCAAGGTCCAATTACAATTGGTGGGAGATCCCGCAAAACTAAAGGAATGGTTTGATATTCCTTTTGCTACCCATGAGGAAATAGAAGTGAATTATGAGATAGTGGCCAAAACCCGAAACGGCCAGGATCGTAAGGAGTGGGAATTTCTATTTAGTGATGTGGGAAGAAAACGCAACGAATCCGAAATTATAACTAAAAATACCGACATCCTTGAATTTTAGATCGCTACTATCGGGCAGCCTATTATGTTTTCTGCTCATTTTTGATGTGGCAGCACAGCGATCATTTCAGGCAGGATTTCTACCCTCCATTAATTTTAATTCATCCCTATCCAATGACTTGAGCATAAATACAAAAGCAGAGGCTCGTCAGGTGTTTTACGAGAAAAATGATCTTGTCAGTGACTATCAATTGACAGATATTTCGCTGGTGATCTCTAAAAAGGTCGGACTCAGCAATGCGTTGGCGGGTGGTTATTTGTTACGTATTCGGGATGGAGAACTCATCAGTCGTTTAATACAGCAATTTACCAATATCCAAAAGGTGGGAGCGCTTCGATTGTCACATCGTTTTGTGTTTGATCAGACACTACAAAAAAATGAAGAAACTCAGTTTCGACTTAGATATCGTCTCTCTACCCAAATGTCCCTGAGGGGTCAGTCAGTGGATCCTTCCGAATTCTATCTGAAGTTGGGAAATGAATATCTCAATATTTTACAAGGCGATGACTATGATCTTGAAATCCGACTCAAAGCCATGCTGGGGTATGTCTTTTCTGATGACAGCAAAGTGGAGGTAGGGTTGGAGTCCAGGATGGATTCTTTCTTGCAATCGTCTTTACGACACAGGTCCTGGCTCAATGCCGCCTGGTATATTGCGATATGAGGTGTCCGTACCTACTTGTCAGGTATTCAAATTGATTGCTTGATAGAACTGTTGATCGTAAACGGGAAATCTTTTATCTTTAGTAGATGTTGTCAAGGGATGAAATATTAAAGTTCTTATCCTCTAATAAGGAGCATTTTCGACGAGAATTTCAAGTAACGAAGCTTGGAATCTTTGGTTCTTTTGCTGTTGGTACGCAAAATGAGTCAAGTGATCTTGATGTGATTGTGGAATTTGAACAATCCACCCCTAATCTATATGATAAGAAGAATAGAATTCGTGAGATTCTAAGGCAGCGATTTGGAAGAGAAATTGATTTATGCCGAGAGAAGTATATAAGACCATACTTTAGATCGCAAATAATGAGCACTGCGATATATGTCTGACAAGGATTATGGACATTTGTTAGCAATAATTGATTCTAGTACATCAACTACTCAAAGACTGATAGTGATTTTAATTTCTTTTTGCGAATTTCTTCGTTACAAATCCTCCTCATAGCAACGGCTATGACTGTGGTTTGCTCCTTGAACTTCATCAAAAATCTTATTAAAATCATCTAACATATTCAAGTAGTAGATGTACTAGTCAGAAGATTCGCAGGTTTTCGCAAGATCACATATCAGCAAATTCCTTCTATGCGGATGAGATGACATTTGATGCGGTACTATTAAATTTTGTTATTATAGGAGAATCAGTCCGGAGACTATCAGAACAGATCAATGAAGAAAACCCAGAAATTCCCTGGATTCAGATTAAAGACTTTAGAAACTTTGTAGTTCATGATTATTTCGGTGTAGATGCCGAGGAAGTCTGGCAAATCATTTAATCACATTTGCCAAAATTGGTGGGGGATGTGCAGATGTTGTTGGAGAAAAGATAGTTAAGAAGACGTAATTACCATATTATTTCCTAAGGGTTGCACCTAATAAATATAACACTATGAAAACTTTGCACCTAGCAGTGGTTGCTTTGCTGACTGCCCTTTTATACACCGCCTGTGGAAGTAAGTCTGAACCCACAACAACAACAGCGAGTGAACCTGAAGCATCTGAGTGGGTCGTACTTTTTGATGGATCCTCTACCGATGCGTTTCGTGGGTATGGAGTCGACTATTTTCCTGCAGGTGTCTGGAATGTAGAAGACGGATCTTTGACCACTAATCCTGACACGGCAAACCGGGATCTTATCACGAAAGAACGCTATGGAAATTTCGACCTGATGTATGAATGGGCGGTAGATACCGCCGCTAATTCGGGTGTGTTTTTTCATATGCAGGAAAAGTTAGCCATGGAAGCGGGAAACGGGAATAGCCCCAATTGGTTAGATAACTATGAACTTCAGGTACTAGATGATTTACATTTTTATGATACTGTGGCGGTGAGATCAGCTGGATCTGTTTATGATCTAATCGCACCCAAAGGCAAAAAACTGAAGCCGATTGGAGACTTTAACGAGGCTCGGCTGATCCACAATAACGGCCATGTAGAACATTGGCTCAATGGTGTCAAAGTAGTGGAATTCGATATGGAAAGTGACGAAATGAAAGCGTTACTTGCCAACAGTAAATTTGGCGAAAATCCGAACTACCACTCCTATACTGAAGGACATATTATGTTACAGCATCATGGGCAGAAAGTGTATTATCGGAATATAAGAGTGAAGGAGTTATAAACTTCCATCCACTTAATCAAAACTATGGAATGACAGGTTAAGATTTTAAGCCAGCCTGGACTTCTATAATTTTGTAATTTCTGGGAGGAGACTGTCAAGTCTCAGAAAACAACCTGCTATGATCTCCAGCCATCAACGATTCTTTCTCATGGTTTTATTTTTGTCCTGTTGTATTCTGGG
>JAUILM010000807.1 GCA_030432855.1 Bacteroidia bacterium | reverse complement strand
CCGTGAAATTACCTAACTTTCGGACTATGAAATTGGCTACGTGTCTGCTACTAACCCTCTGCTTTTCCCATATCCTTTCCGGGCAGACACTGGCAGAATATCCAGCCATCAATACACAACTGGATGAGGCGCGAAGTCTACAGGCTGACTTTCAATTTCCCGAAGCTATCGCAGCCTATGAAAAAGTCTTGCATCTCCTTCAGGGAACAACTCTAAACTGTATAAAATATGAAGTACATCGACAGGTCACCTTCTGTCTTATTGATAGTGAACGAGATCCTGAAGCCATTGAATACATCAATCATGCGCTTCAGGATTACGATCAGGGCGACTGTGTCGATACGGTGCGGTTATCAAGATTATATACAGCCCTGTACGACGCTTACCAGTCTGCAGGATATATGCGAGAAGCCCGAAAAGCGCTAGACCAAAATCGTGAGATCATTCTTGCGGCTTTCGGTGAAGAAAGTCCTCAGATGGCAAGTCTCTACTATAATTATTCTTCACTCTATGGCCAGCAGGGTGCTAACTATCTTGCTCTGGAAAAAGCATCTCAATCATTAGCACTACGTCGTAAAATCTACGACCATGACCAGGAAGACTATTTCAGAGGATTTTACCCCGTTGCTAATTATGCGGAACGAACAGGTGACTATGAACGGGCTTATCTGGTACTGGACTCCTTAATTCAACATGCAGACAAAGCTTCACAGCGTATAATAGCAGATGCATATCATCTGATGTCCCTGGTCATGATACGTAAGCGAGAGTATGACGTGGCCCTTAAATACGCAGACCTTTCGCTCGAAATGTATACGCAGATGTATGGTCCTGACAGTCGCTCAGTGTCATTTGCCTTCCAGGAACTCGGACTGGCAAAGACCGGCTTAGGTGCATATAAAGCTGCAGAAAATGATTTAAGAAGAGCATATGACATTCGAAATAAAGCCTATGGTTCAGATCATCGACTTACTCTCAGTTCTCTGACGGCCTTAATTCAGGCTCAGATGGCCACTTCCGATACCCTAATGGCTATTGAGGACTTCAAAAGGACGGTTGATGCTTTCATAAAGAATTACTCCATCGAGCATGCAGAAAAATATGCACTACATACCATAACGATTGGAGAAATGTACGAATCGATCAATCTGCAGGATTCGGCATTAAAATACTATCACAAGGTGGAAAAAATTGCCGATCAACACTTTCAACCCGGGGATAGAATTTTTGCGCAGACACATCTGGCACTGTCAAAAATCGGTAGTTATGAAGAAAAAATGCAACATGCTAGCCAGGCGCTTTTTCATCTCACCGGTAAGGAAGATATATTCAAACTTTCCATTTCAGATCTTACATTTTCAAAAAATAAATATGCAACATTAGAACTCTATCACACTATCGCACAAAATATGATACTGGCTTACCGATCGGGAGGAGACAGCAAAATATTAGATCAACTATTAAGTTTGGAGGGGACCTTTGAAATGATAAAAAATGAAATATTTCTGGGATTTCTCAGTCCAAAGTCCATCATAGAATCAACGCCTTTAGTCAGGGATATATGCAATTGGAGATTGTATGCCGCACAGGAAAAATATAGGGAGTCACGATCTGAAGAAGCACTCAATTATGCATTGCGTGCCATGGAGCAGAATAAAAACATCTTGCTTAAAATGAAGCTTTTTTCCAGGGAAGTGCGTCCGATGATTAATCTTCCAGACAGCGTCATCCGAAAAGAAAAGCAATTGTATTTAGATATAAAGGAATTGGATGCTGCCATGGTTAAAACTCAAAATGACAGCCTTCGATCTCTCCGATTGTTTCTTGAAAAAGAATATATGGACCTAAGGCGTCAGATCAAATTAGCATCTACCCGTCTACTAAGAGTTTTTACTCCTGATGATCTTTCTATTAAAAAAATCCGGGATAATTTACATACAGGCGAGCTACTATTAAATTACTTCCTGCAGGATACCACCTTGTTTATTTTGCAAATACAGAAAGACGACGCAGACCTAACTACCATTAAAATACCTACTACACTCCAACATGATATTCACAGCCTATTGGATGCCATAAAAGACCCACATACGGCCAGCGACAGAGATTGGATAGTAAAGGCGCTGGCCTTAAAAAAAATATTACTCCCTTTCGATATCCCCAATGAGACAGAGTCCCTTATAATAATACCTGATAACGAACTTTATTTCTTACCGTTTGATATTTTAATTGAGGATCAGAATACTTCTGAAGGCTACCGAGACTTAGCCTATTTAATTAAACGATATGACATCTCTTACTTATCATCATTAGCCTCCTTTATAGATCAATCATCCGAAAAATCTACTTCACAAGCATTTTTCTATGCACCCTTCGTGAAAAACATACCCAAAGAACTCGGACTCGGAAGGCTTCCCAATGCCTCCGTAGAACGTGATGCGCTGGAGACACAGTTTGATGCCATTTCATATCTGGACGAAGAGGCCACTGAATCAACTTTTCGTGCTGCAAAGATGGAAGGGAGTATCATTCACATCGCTTCACACGCTATCCTGGATCCAGACGATCCTATTCACTCGAAAATCCTCCTATATCCGGAGAAAAAAAATAAGAGCTACTCGGATGGTGGACTTTCTCTATGGGAATTATATCAGTTAAATCTCAATGCCGATCTGGCTATTTTGTCTGCTTGTCACGGAGCAGGTGGTGCAGAAATGAAAGGAGCGGGAGTACAGTCCCTGGCAGATGGTTTTTATGTAGCGGGCACCTCAAGGGTAGTATCCAACTTATGGCAGCTACAAGACTATGCAGCCGGTGCACTGATCAGTGATTTCTATCAGCAACTTGAGGCGAGTCAAAATCCCGGCAAAGCCCTGAGACATGCCAAACTAAAATACCTGAAAGAACAAAATGGCTCACTTGTCCACCCAGCCTTCTGGGCAGGATGGGTTTATCATGGTCCTGCCCGTGCATCTCAACATGCAGATCTCTCTTCGAGCTGGTTATTCCTTTGTACTATTGGTCTGC
>JAUILM010000806.1 GCA_030432855.1 Bacteroidia bacterium | reverse complement strand
GTCACTTACCCAAGCGGGCGGAAGATTCATATCCATGTTGAGACAGTTAGCACCTGCATCTATATAGGCTGTAGGGATACCATCAATTACATCTACATTTTCGTATCCCGAAAGGTCGCAGGTAACATCAGGAGGCAATGTGTCTTTATCAACGACCCAAAATGTGCAGGAAGCAAATATCTGCCCGGCCGAGTTTTGCGTGAATTGCCCTTCCGTTTCAGCAACCGCACACATCATTCCCGCATCCACTGTCGTGTAACAGCTCTGAAAAATGTCAACGGTTACTTCCGAGAGTTTATCACAAGGACTACCACTATATTCCAGAGTGTTTACATGTACAGTGATACCACAATCGGGACTAAATAGTACCGGTGACAGGTCTTCATTAATAAAGAACAGTGTGTCGCAGTCAGCACCATCAACCGGTTCTAGGACCATAAAGGGTCCAAAACCTGTGCGCGATCCGCAGTACAATGAGTCTTTTTCAGAACAATAAAAATTGTCACTACTCAATGGTGGGAGCCTTCGTACGGTAATGGTATCGTATCCTACACCCCGTATGCCATCCTTTGACACAGCAGCATACTGGCGATATATGATCTTTGAAAATTCTTCGTCTTCCTCACAGGGGAAAATCACGGTCCAATCTCCTACCAATGTAGCTTCCATCAAACCCTGACAAGGTATCTGCGCATATTTGACAGTTCCTTCCAACGGACCTGCTACGATAGGGTCAAAGCAATAGACAGTGTCCGATATACCTTCTATAATGGGTAAAGTATTGCGCTCTACACACACTGCAATCTCGCAGCTTTCACTCGCACAACAAATGTGAGAAACAGTTACATCGAAGCACAACTGCGTATTGATACCTGTACCTGTAATGAGCTCATCGGTCAAAGCACCCCAGGGGGTTCTCACCTCGAGTGTATAGAATCCCAGATCCATACAAACCGGATGATTATCAGAAATTTGGTCACTCAATGTTGTACGTAAACTCACACTACAGTCTATCCCCAGTTCAGTGGAAATATCGTCCGGACAGTCAAGAGCACAATCGAAACAATTGGGCAGCGGAGTTGGATCCTCCGTGCCGGTAGGATCTCCATCGATAGCAAGTATTAGCTTGTCTGTGGGGTTATTGGTAGTGGGATCAGTACCCGAGTCACTAAAAGGGGCACCTGCATTGTCACTGGTCAACCTACTTTGCATAGTCAGTACCTCGTCCGCTCCAATGACACTCTTATCTATCTCCACCCTAATGGTCACCATGAGGCTATCATTGGGGGCCAGGTCGCCTGTCATCAGCAGAAAGGGAGATAGATTTCCGTCATAATCTCCACGAATAGCAAAAGATGAGCCTACAGGAGCATGGTTTAATACTGGATTTCCCACAATTTGGACCAGTGCTCCATCATAGTTTCCTGCAGCTCCCACATTATGAATTACCCCAACATTTTCAGCGGTAACGCCACTAGTGTTTTGCAATTTGAGCTGATGAGTTACAATCACTCGGCTGCTGGATGATCCGGGACTGATTCCATCATCAGGTATCGTTAAAGCCATGCCCACCGTTTGAGCAGATGTAGTGGAAAGTGCGTAGCTGAGAAGTATCATCAGCATAAAGCGGCTGGGGATACTCCTCAAAAGAGTACAGGAGTACCGTAGAAGATCTGGACATTTCATGGGACCAAAGCTTAAATTGTAGTAGTTTTCCAAATGAGACAAGAAGACATACAGAAGGTCAAATCATCTCTAATCAAGGCAAATATATATTATTATTTTTTTTAATACAAAGTAGTTGGCACGATTTGTGAATTTCTTTATAACAATCTACCCACCTGACGAAGTACATGAAATATGGACTTCGACAAATCGGTAGAAACATTTAGATTTCAACCTGATTTTGATTAGCTTCACTAGAGAGGTTAGCCTCAAATCCAGCAATAGCACCCGGATAAACTCTAAGAAATTTATCATCCTCTCCGAAACCGAGTAACGTAAAGCATGGCAGAGTCCAGAATAATCCTTGAGAAAGAACTCAATCCGTTGAGTGAGTGGTTAGTTGATATTTTTCCTGATGGCAGCATTCTTACCGACTGCGGATTCAAAATCATTCGCTGTAATCCCTCCCTAAGTGCATTGACTGGAATGTCTTTGGAAACATTGGAAAATCTGACATTAGACCAATTGATCTCAAGTGAGCAAAAGCACATTTTTGATGCCCTGAAGAAGAAGATTCAATTTAGAAATCGGAAATGGGTTCATCAGTCACTACATTTGAAGAGAGGTGATGGTTCTTACTTACCATGCACCTTCTCCATTACTTCCAATGAATCAGTTGATGGTCTGCCTGAGAACTATTATGTAATCATCAGAGAAAGAGGCACAACAACAGAAAGTGATTTTAGCAGTACTGACAGTACATTTCAACTATTACTGGACAACATTCCTCTCGCCATCGCTGTCATTGATTTGGAGGAATTTAGAATAACGGAAGTAAGTAAAGAGGGTTTGGAGTTCATTGGCTATAACCATGCTGAATTCACCAGTCTAAACCCATTGAAGTTTTGTCCCACCTACCAGTCTTGCGGCACCCGATCTGAACTACTTGCCCTCCAGTACGTAGAGCAAACCTTTAAAGGAGAAAAACCGGTATTTGAATGGATGTACTTCCACAAGGACGGGACTAAGAAATATGCGGAGATTTCTCTTGTCAAAATGGATTCCAAGAAACCCCAGATGATCTTAATGGCGCGTGACATTACGGATCACAAGAATAGAGAACGCGAACTGAGCAAAAGTCAGGTGGAACTGATGCAAAGCGAAAACCGCTTTCGACTCCTGTTTGACGGAAATCCGTTGATGATGATGGCCATGACTGAAAAAGGTACGATACTCACCGCAAATCGATCTCTATTAGACCAACTTGGTTATACGGAAGAAGAAATCATAGGCCAAAGTGCCCAGATTACCGTTCATCCAGAAGATCTTTCCTGGCTCTTGACAAAACTAGCCGCGTTTCTGGAG
>JAUILM010000805.1 GCA_030432855.1 Bacteroidia bacterium | reverse complement strand
TTGGCGTTTATTGCATCCTGGAGAAATCGCTTACAAGTGTCAATTTGATATTCTAAAGCAGTTTGCCAGCGTGTGTTTTCAAAGGGGGGTAATTTCTCCAGGTGCAGGTCAATTTCTTTCTTGATGGGTTTTTTAGGTCCTGATTTTTTTGTCGTCTTTTCAGGCGCTACAGGTTCTCCCAGACCCAGGTCAGGGTCCTCGGCAGGTATCTCCGGAGCAAGTATGATGTTGGTAGGTCGCACGAGTAGAATTTTGGTACCTACTTTCACTCGCACTTTTCCTTTGTTGATACCTTCATAGGTTCCTTCCTTACCCGAAGATTTTATAATCAGTCGATCGCCAATCCATAAGTCATCAGTATCCATCTTTCTAAAAGATATCGAAATCTACTTTGCAAACACCTCAGGATTGACAAGATGCGGAACGGTGTTGTTTTCATAGAATGATATGATATTGTTTGCCGCCAGTGTCGCCATTCGATCCCGGGCTTCCACAGATGCTGAGCCCAGATGGGGTGTGACTGCTACTCTTTCCATCTCTAGAAGGGGATTGTCGGGTTGCATGGGTTCCGGATTAGTTACATCCAGGCCTGCACCCCAGATCGCCCCGGCTTGCAGTGCCTCGATCAGGTCCGATTCATTATGAACTCCCCCCCGGGAGGTGTTAATGAAAATGGACGTCTTCTTCATTTTCTTAAATGCAGATGCATTGAAAATTCCTCGAGTTTCATCACTGAGCACAGAATGAACGGACAACACATCACTTTCTCTAAGCAAGGTATCGAAATCCACGAGACGTGCATTGAGTTCCTTTTCCGCATCGAAGTTATGACTTCGGTTACAGTAGATAATATCCATATTATACGCACCCTTACATCGTCGTGCCATTTCCACTCCAATCTGTCCCAGGCCAAATATACCCAGCGTTTTTCCGGACAGTTCAATGCCGAGATTAGCTTTAGGCCTAAAGTAATCCCACTTACCGGCTATGATCCCCTTATGCATATAAAACATCCAACGCGCCACGGCAATCATTAGTCCAAATGCAATATCTGCGGTAGATTCGCTCATCGCTCCCGGAGTATTGCCTATCGGGATACCCAGTTGACTGGCGGTGTCAGTGTCCACATTATCGTATCCTGCCGCATACTGCGAAATGATATCCAGATGCGAACAGGTATTCAAAAAATGGGCGTTAATTTTATCTCCGGAAGTACAAAACAGGGCATCGACTTCGCTGGCCTCGACCATTAATTCTTCCTGTGTCATAGGTCGATCTTGGTCCCATACTTTTACATCGAATCCCGCTTCTCTCAGAAGCCGGGCTCCGATATCTGGCAGGTCTCTACTGATAAATACTTTCTTACGGGCAGTCCTCATAGTTGGTCATCATTAGGGATGATTTTCACCTTATTATTCGATTAGGCAATAATAACCAATATATTTACAAATCATTAAAGGTGGAGATTCTATAGCTCATTATTTTCCCTCTTTTTGAAAAATCACAAATCATGCTGCATATTCCCGGATTATATATTGCCCATATTGAGAAGAAGGGAAGATCAGTATTTACCGCCCAAAACATACAACCGGGGGAGGTGATTGAGGTTTGCCCGGTGATCATGATACCCCCGGAAGACGCAGAGCAGGTACACAAATCCAGCCTTCACGATTACTATTTTATTTGGCCTGACGACAGCGGCAGTACCTGTATTGCACTAGGCTATGGATCTATTTATAATCATTCTTTCAAACCAAATGCCGAAGTAACTTTTGATCTGGATGAAAAGTCCATCGTCATATCCTGTATAAAACCTATCGCAGCAGGTGATGAAATCCTGATAGATTATCAGGGAAGCGTAAAGGATGCACCGGATCTATGGTTTGACCCGATTGATTAGGTATAAATAAAATATGTAGGATATATTCGGAATGATATTATGATCGGAGTCGGAAGATTTCGATCACTCTTTTACCAACCTTAAATCGTTCGATTCTCTCATAAAATTCGTTCGCGATTTTCTGACGCTTATCATGTACGACTGCAATGATCGACTCTGTATCTATATTTACACGAATATTATTTAATAAGGTATTGATACCCCCTGCGCCATTCCAATCGACTAATTGCAGGTATGGCACATCAGTGATTATTATATTGGCAGTGAATGAGGGGCCGGGGCTGGTAATAGGAGAAAGGATATCGCGGTGAAAAACCTGAAAGTCTATTGGATGATCTAAATCTGCTATCATTTCACGGATATGATCCAGTGATTCAAGAGCTCTGATATGGGAGTTTTTTTGATACTGTGTGGCTAGCAACACTAGCTCCTCTTCACGTTTGTCAAGACCCTGTGTGCCAAGTAGCCCCAGATTTTTTTGAGCCACCTCAGTAAATTTTACATTGATATCAGACCCCCATATTTTTGCAATGCTTTTATGGTTGAGAAGACCTATGGTCGTTAATAAATATCCGGTACCACAGCATGGATCATAAATAGATACACCATGCTGTTGCTTTTGGTGGGATAGACAACGATTGTATACTTCATGTGCTAATCGAATGGGAAAATTGGGACTTCCACTTAGTCCATAAATTACATGTCCGGCTGCCAGATGTTCGTAGGATTGATTCTTTGAAAAGATGTATTGCACAATGACTGAAATAACTTTACCTGGTAAATTTCATAAATAGATGTAAACTATTGATAACCTCTTTGTAAACAAGTCAATCAATTTTTCTAAAAACTACTTTTACTTGATCGCCCTGCTCTAGTATGAGCTTGTTGTTAGCGATCGTGTAACTGTTCCATTGTTTTAAATATTTTAGCAATGCAGTCTCTATCAGAGAAGACTCAGGGCAATATCTTCGTGTAGTGGCTATTCGTTGAAGTCTTATCATTTTATGTCTATACTCAAGCTGACCATTCATTCGATTACAACCTGTGAAGCCAGTGAATGTATTTTCATGTGCGTTGATCTCAAGTGAAGGTAAATTCTTACCCGTCTCACTATGATCTAATTCAATCCCTTCT
>JAUILM010000032.1 GCA_030432855.1 Bacteroidia bacterium | reverse complement strand
CATCCTCCATTACGAGGCTCAGCAGGCATAGGTTGCCTTGATTATCCGTCTTACGGCAACTTAAAATCCAGTATCTTGAGTGCATGTCATTTGATCCTTTGGATTTGAGCAAATACCGGTCCTCACCCAATGGGCAAGAGACCGTCTATGACAAGATCATTCCTCCCTATCCCGGAGTCTATCCCTATTTGCGTGGACCATATGCCACGATGTATACCACCCGGGCATGGACTATCCGTCAATATGCAGGATTCTCGACGGCAAAAGAAAGCAATGCCTTCTATAAACGGAACCTGGCCGGGGGGCAAAAAGGACTTTCGGTCGCTTTTGATCTGGCTACGCACAGAGGTTATGACTCTGATCACCCCAGGGTGCAGGGTGACATAGGGAAAGCAGGAGTTGCCATTGACACCGTGGAAGACATGAAAATCTTGTTTGCTGATATACCCCTGGACCAGATATCCGTCTCAATGACTATGAATGGAGCGGTTGTTCCGATCATGGCTTTCTACATCGTGGCGGCAGAGGAGTTCGGTATTGAACCAAAAAAACTCCGGGGTACGATTCAAAATGACATTCTAAAGGAATTCATGGTGCGCAATACCTTCATATATCCACCCAAACCTTCCATGCGGATAGTGGGCGATCTTTTCAAGTATCTTTCCAGGGAGTTGCCAAAATTTAATTCTATAAGTGTCAGTGGATATCACATGCATGAAGCAGGGGCCACCGCAGATCTTGAGATCGCCTATACGCTGGCCGATGGACTGGAATATATTAGGACCGGATTGAAAGCAGGACTGGACATTGATGATTTTGCTCCAAGAATCTCATTTTTTTGGGGTATTGGGATGGATCATTTCACTGAAATTGCAAAAATGAGGGCTGCCAGAAAACTTTGGGCAGAAGCGCTCCGTGTTTTCAACCCAAAGAATCCAAAATCCTCCTTGCTAAGAACTCATTCACAGACATCAGGCTGGAGTCTTACTGCTCAAGCTCCGATAAACAATATAGCCAGAACCACGATAGAGGCTATGGCTGCCATACTGGGTGGCACACAGTCCCTACACACGAATGCTATGGATGAGGCGCTCGCCCTGCCCACTGATCACTCAGCAAGAATCGCAAGGGAGACGCAGATATTTCTTCAGAAGGAAAGTGGTTTGACAAATCTTATTGACCCGATGGGAGGAAATTTACTAATCGAAAAGCTCACAAAGTCACTGTACGAGCAATCGAAAAAGCACATAGAGGAGGTCGAGGCAGTAGGAGGTATGACAAGCGCGATAGAAAAAGGTGTACCTAAACGGAGAATTGAAGCAGCAGCAGCCCAACGACAAGCTGCACTGGATAAAGGTGATGAAGTAAAAGTAGGTGTGAATCGCCATACGACTCCGCAACGCACTGAAATTCCTCTCTTACGAGTAGATAATCAGGAAGTCATGGATCGTCAGCTACGAAGACTACATGCAGTCAAGGAAAGCAGAGATGAGCAAGCCGTTGCAAAAGCGCTGGAGCAGGTAGCTCAGGCCTCAAGGACCAGCCATATGAATATTCTCGAACATGCCATCGAGGCGGCCAGAGTAAGAGCTACTCTCGGGGAGATTTCTTCAGCTATGGAATCAGTTTTCGAGCGATATTTGAGCAGAAATACCTTAATTTCAGGCGTCTATGGGGCATCCATGAAAAACTCAACAGCATTTGAAGCGGCCAGGGAAAGAACGAACCTATTTTACAAGAAGTTTGGAAGGAGACCTCGTATCATGATCGCCAAACTAGGACAGGATGGTCATGATCGTGGAGCACGGGCAATCGCCACAGGATTTGCTGATTTGGGCTTTGATGTAGACGTTGGTCCATTATTTCAGACTCCTGCAGAGGCTGCGATTCAAGCGGCAGAAAATGACGTACATATATTGGGTATTTCGTCCATGGCTGGAGCACACAACAGTCTTCTGCCCGAGACTTTAGCCAAGTTGGAAGAAATTGGACGTGGTGATATTCAGGTAATTCTGGGCGGGATTATTCCTGAGTCGGATCATAAGGCCCTAAAGGAAGCAGGGGTACTTGCCATCTTCGGACCCGGGACTGCCATACCCGCAGCAGCCATTGAATTACTGAATAAACTCGAATCTTTGCTGGATCAGCAGTGAATTCATACTGCAAAGAGATCAGAAGCTATTCGATCAGCGAATAACTTTCCCTGATCGGTCAGAAGATAGCTACCGTTGACAGCAATAACCCAGCCTCTGGACATAAAGGAAACCATCCCTTTAGTAAACAGATCGTAATACGGATTAAATTGCTGTTTTAACTTACTTTGCTCACATCCCCATTTGGTTCTTAATCCTGTGAGGACATATTCATTGTAGCGGTCACGAAGGTCTAAGATTTCTTCTTCTCTGGGAAGAATACCCTCTGACAGTGACTTGATATATGCACTATTATTGGCGACATTCCAATACCTTGACCCACCATCAAATGAATGCGCGGAAGGACCTATACCCAGATAGGGTTGTTGCTTCCAATAGCTCGTATTGTGCACAGCCATATATCCTTCCTGACAGAAATTTGAAATCTCATAATGATCATATCCCGAAGCACGAGCAAAGTGCAACAAATACTTGAACTGCTCCTCTACGAGATCATCTCCAGGCATTGTGACTCTTTGTTTTCTCACCTGGTAGGCAAGTGAGGTTTTTGGTTCAACGGTTAGTGCATAGCAGGACAGGTGAGGAACTTCCAATTCTTTGGCGTGCTCTAAATTTTGATGCCAGCCTTCATTGGTGAGTCCAGGCACACCATATATAAGATCAATACTCAAGTTAGAGAACCCAGCATCTTGAGCCAATTTAATAGAGTCCAGTGCCTGACTACTGGTATGTGCCCTATTCATAAATCTAAGGTCATTTCCATGAAAAGACTGTACACCTATACTGAATCGATTTATCGGTAAATCCTTAAAATCCTTCAATTTTTCAGGAAGTAGATCATCAGGATTAGCTTCAAGAGTAATTTCTGCATCAGGTGTAATTGAAAAGTGACTTTGTATCGTTTCAAATAGCTGGTCCAAGTCACTTGCCGATAAAATACTGGGTGTACCGCCACCCAGGTAAATTGACTGCAGGGGTTCCTTAAGAAATTCATGTTGAAGCTCAATTTCGTGCTGCATGGCATGCAACATCGATGCTTTATCTCCTGTTGTAGAGAAGTGAAAATTGCAATACGTACAAGCCTGCTTACAAAATGGTATATGTAGATATAATCCCGACATTAGTTAGAATCAACCTTTTAAAATTGTCTCATCTTTGAGGGGGCAAAGATAAACCAGTGTCCATCAAAAGTCACATACTGCAAAGGGTATTCATCAGTTTATTGGTCATTGTATCATCTCTGGCGAATGGATACAATCAGGTATTTCCTGTACAATGGAGCACTGACCACGATGAGCACAAGCTCTCTGACACTTTCTTACTACCTGATTCATTGCCACAAAAAGATTTGAATGATACACTTCGATCAATCGTCAGCTTACTGCACCATGATGGTCATCTGGAGGCATCCATTGATAGTTTGAAGGCCAACGAAAATATTTTTAAGATCTTCCTACATATTGGCCCGAAATACGCCTTAGGACAATTAGATATATCAGATATTCCCACACCACTAAAAGGACTCCCCGAATTAAATGTGGAGCAAAAAAGCCGCTTTAATTATAAGGAGATAGCCTATCTATTTGATTTCATCCTTACGTATGCCGAAAACCACGGCTACCCGTTTGCAACTGTACGCCTGGATAGCATTGAGATGCAGAACGAAATCATCAAGGCCAAATTAGAGGTGAATTTGAATGATACAATTCACATAGAGTCGATTGATGTCAGAGGAGACTTAAAACTAAAACATCGGTATTTATCACATTTTCTCGATATGCAGGCGGGTGAATTATTCAGTAAGGAAAAGGTTCTTTCAGCTCCAGAACAATTATCAAGTCTTCCATACATCGATGCTTATCAATCTCCCACAGTGGACTTCCTGGGAAATAGTGCGCTTGTACATCTACACCTAAATAAGAAAAATGCGAATCAATTTGATATACTACTGGGGCTGCTTCCCAGTCCGGATCCTAACCGGAGGTTTCAACTGACCGGTAATATCAATATTGACATGTACAATCAATTTACTGCGGGCGAACGAATTCACTTAAATTTTGAGAATCTCCAACCCGGAGTACAAGAGTTGGAAATCGATTTCAATTATCCCTTTATTTTTGACTGGCCTTTCGGTCTGGATGCTCACTTCGATCTCTATAAGAGAGACTCTACTTACATTGATTTGGGGTATCACCTTGGTTTACAATACTTGATTTCAGGACACAATTATCTTTCCTTCTTTACGGAAAGTGATGGAACAAATCTGCTAAACGTGGATACGAGTACCATCATCCAAACAAAGAGATTACCACAGAACATAGATGTTAGACGCAATCTATTTGGATCAGAATTTCATCATGAGCATCTGGACTATCGTCCAAACCCGCGAAAGGGTCACTCAATGAATATCCGTGCAAGTATTGGTACGAAAAGAGTTTCAAAAAATCTCACTATCACCTCCCTAAAGGATCCCTCAAACGAAAACTTTGATTTCAATACTCTTTATGATGAACTAGAATTGCGAAGCTTCCAGTTACGAACAAATGCAGATGTAAATATATTTCTACCATTATTTCAAAGTAGCACGATATTACTATCCAATAAGGCAGGCTGGATCAAAAGTGGAGAATCTTTATTTCAAAATGAACTGTACCGTATCGGAGGGACTAAAACTCTACGTGGATTTAACGAGGAAGTAATATTTGCCAATTTCTACAATATTTCCACCGTTGAATATCGTCTACTAATTGATCGAAATTCCAACATTTTCACCTTTTTCGACTTTGGCTACTACGATCAACATACTACCTCCAATAGAATTTCGGACAGACCCTATGGTTTTGGTCTGGGTTTAAACCTCGCTACCAAGATTGGTATATTTTCTATTTCATACGCCGTGGGAAAAGATCGAAATGAAGCGCTTAATTTCAGAAACGGTCGTGTACATTTTGGAATGGTTACACAATTTTAATATCTCGAGAAATCAATTTGATCGCATCTTCTGTAATATTTTAAATATTAACTTTTTTCTGGAAATCAAAAAATAGGCATTTTGTGAAGCTCCGAATTGCCTGCGAGTTCGCTCTAAGCGCTGCTGCATACCTCCCAAAAAATCGAATCGATTACAACCCTTCAGATTACTGGCATATTCAATAGCCTTCCACACCACGTACACAACCCCCTCCGATCTTTCCTGGGCAGGATTCTCTCCTGTCATTAACAGGAATGCAGTCTCCCGATCCCAAACAATGAAGCAACAGGCGTGTGGTATACCATTGGCATCGACTACACTCAAGACCGCTCCCTGACCCCTTTCTATGGAAAGCTCAACCATCGACATAAAGAATGATTGGCTAAGAGGCACCTTAAGTTTTTGTCGCAAAAAAGGTGCCTGAAACAAGCCCCATAGTTCACCGATATTTGCATTTACCTTGATGGTAAATTTAGATTCAGCTTTGCGCAGTTTATTATTTCGATAATCAACGTCCATGCCTGCCCGTACATGATCAAGATTACTTACATCATCAAGCACGTATGAGTATGCTACCGTCTGCTCATATCCTGACCATTTAAAGGGTAGCCAATTTTTAATTTCGTAATGTAATGCCTGCTCAAAACCATCATATACAGGTAAATGATCAATAAGCTTCTGAAGTATTTTTTGCTTTTTTCGTTCTGAAAAATCCTTAAGAAATAGTGGGCCCATAAAGCGTGTCAACCAGGGCATAGAAACATATTGAAAGGGACCCTTTTTCTTTTCGAAATACGTATATACCGCTACCACATTAGGATCTTCTAAATAATAAAGGACCTTCCATTCACCATCCAGGCATGCGGCGTCCAACCACCAGTCCTGAAAGAATACAGGTAGGTCATGTTCACTGCAAACTTTGCGATATACTTTTTTATCAGACCCTATTTTTTTCGACATAGCATTAGTCCGTCTCTAATTGGAAGAATCATATTCTCTACCCTATCATCAGCTAGCACCATTTTATTAAAGTCATCTATAGACTTCGTATCGGTGTCCATCGGTGTCTTACATACCTTACCACTCCAGAGAACATTATCCACTAAAATAAACCCGCCTTTTACTGTTTTATCCAGAGACAAATCAAAAAATTCCTTATAATCAGTTTTTGATGCATCAATAAATATCAGATCGAAAACCGGTTCAAAATTCGGGATAATTTTTAATGCGTCACCAGCGTATTGAATAATTTTAGATTGGTATGGGGAATTATTCAAGAATGGTGTAAACCCATGGACTAATTCTTCGTTAATTTCAATGGTATGGATTTTTCCATCCGTGGTCAATCCCTCTGCCAGGCACAAAGTGGCATATCCAGTAAAAGTCCCAATCTCCAGGATGGCGTTGGGTCTAATCATATGGCTGATCATACTCAAAAGCCTGCCCTGTAAATGTCCCGAAATCATTTGGGGAGCGAGGGTTCGTAAGTGTGTTGCTCTTTCCAATGACACCAGATATTCTGGTGGGGAAGACGAATGAGCTTCAGCATATTTTTTTATACTATCAAGACCATTCCTCAAGTCACTTTTTCTATTCATCTTTTGCCCAGCCTTCTTATCATTAATGGATAAACAAATATACAACCTACAATTATAGTGGCCCCGACATAGAAGTTGCTGTCGAGCTCACGACTGTCATCCAGTAATATAGCCGCCAGGAGGATTCCGTAGATGGGTTCCAGATTGAATGCCATCATCGATGAGAAGGCGGTCAGTTTTCTCAGAGCATACAGCACCAGCACATAACCTATCGTAGTACATCCAATGGCCAGGAGAATCAGGAATATCCAATCCCAGCCCACCGGCAAGACAGCCGAGTCATCAGGGAATAAAGAGATATATATTCCTAGTAATAGAAATCCGGTAAATAACTCCACAAATGTGATGAACATAGGACTGGACTTCTCAACGGCGGGTTTATTCATCACCCCAAATAGGGCCAGGAGCATAGCCGAAATAATACCATATAACACACCTGCCATCATTACCTGGTCTACTGATCGCACCACCAACCACATCCCCGGGACCATCAATATTCCGATCATCGATTCATGCCAACGCCATTTTGATTTTAAGAGTAACGGCTCAAAGACTGCCGTGAAAAAAGTGGTGGTAGCAAGGCATACCAGGGCGACGGAAGCATTAGCTAACTTGATCGAAGCAAAAAATGTAACCCAGTGTATCGTTACGACAACACCGATTCCCATCCAACGCATTAAGTCCTCAAATTTGGTCCGCTGCACATATTTTTTGACAGGTACCAAAAAGAGCAAACTCACACAAGTAATACCCAGTCTCCACCATACCAGGGGAATAGCTTCCAGTGAAATCAAATCTCCAAGAATAGCAGCAAAGCCGAACAATAGAACTGCGCTGTGGAGTTGGATATTTGCTTTGTGACGCGTCCAAAACGATTGCATATTGCAAAATACAGGTAAAAAGATTCAGTATTCATGAGTGACTGATGAAAACTCACCTACTATGGATTGAGTACCATTTTTCTTTAGCAGGTTTATAATTGACTTTAGATCAGTTTGATAGAAAAACTTACTTTTGTGGCTTCTACAGTATGTGTTTATATGGAAGTGAAGTTAGGAGAAAAGGCGCCCATTTTTACATTAAGAGCACACGACAAAAGCCAGGTTAATCTGGAATCTTTTCGTGGATCGCATGTCGTGCTCTTGTTTTTTCCACTGGCATTCAGTAGGGTTTGTACAGAGGAATTAAAATGTGTACATAATGAATATGAAGGATATGCGAACCTTGATGCTCATGTACTCGGAGTATCTGTGGACTCGTTATATACCTTAGCAGAGTTTCGGAAAGTCCTTAATATTGGATTCCCATTACTTTCAGATTTCAATAAGGAGGTGAGCAGGGCCTATGATGCGCTTCATGAAGAGTTTGGATACGAAATGAAAGGAGTGTCAAAGCGTGCCGTTTTCGTGGTAGACCCTGCAGGAACACTGATACATCGAGAAGTCCTGGAAAATCCGGGAGAGATGCCAGATCTGCAGAAGATAGCCGATGTACTGTCATCCAAAACTCACTGATAAAGACTTAAAATATATGGTAAAACCCTATTCTGAAGATACTGAACCCTTAGTGGTAGAAGATACGGAGGAGGACATTGGCAATGCTGCACAGCTCGTAGTATACAATGACGATGTAAATACCTTTGATTGGGTCATAGAATGCTTCATGGAGATATTGCAACATAGTTTTGAGCAAGCAGAACAGTTGTCACTTCTTATACATTTCAAGGGCAAGGCCATTGTAAAAACGGATACATTTCGAGCCCTAAAACCCAAAAAAGACGCCCTGGTGGAACGGGGACTATCCGCAGTAATCGAAGAGATGTCAAACTAGGTACAAGGGGGAATCATGGCACGTAAGGGTCCCGGTTTATACTTTCCTCACCCATCATCTGCCTCAAAAGAAGGACTATTAGCCATAGGTGGAGATCTTTCTCCGCAAAGAATCTTACTTGCTTATCACTTTGGAATTTTTCCCTGGTATGCAGAAGGTTATGATATTTTATGGTGGTGTCCGGACCCCAGATGTGTATTGTTTCCCAACCACATTAGAATTTCCAAAAGTATGCGCTCCTTACTCCGCAAAGAGCCTTTTCGGGTCACCGTTGACCACTGTTTTGAGGAAGTTATATCCTCTTGTCAACATATCAATCGGAACAGACAGGAAGGTACATGGATCACGGATGACATGCTGAACGCCTACTGCTACCTGCATCACCTGGGCATCGCCCATTCCGTTGAAATCTGGGAGGAAAATAAATTAGTCGGAGGTCTATATGGCCTCAGCCTCGGGAAAGTCTTCTTTGGCGAATCTATGTTTTCAAGAGTATCCAACGCTTCCAAATACGGGTTCATACTGTTCACCCAAGAATTGGCCCGGCTCGGATACGAAGTCATTGACTGTCAACAGGACACACCACATCTCAGATCGCTGGGTGCCGAGTTGATCCCCAGGAGAGAGTTTCTACAAATGCTAAAAGTAAATCGAATGCGACCGGTAGAAGCAGGCCCGTGGTCAAGCTGGTCCATTAGCCCCATGTTTTGACATCCAGGATGTAATTCTCTGCAGGATTTGCTCTTTTCCCGGCTCATTCATCAACTCATGATACCACCCCTCCATGAGATCCAGTGACTTATCCTCAGAAGAAATAGCTTTGTAGAATGCCCGGGAACCCTCCGGATCCGTCAATTTATCAGCGGTGCCGTGCATCAGTAAAACCGGATATTTAAATTGGGGAATACTGGACTGTAGTCGTTTGGTCGCTTTTAGTACCTCTCCACCTGTTCGGGCTCTTACTCCATCGTGATATATTAAAGGATCATTTTCATAACTTTTAACCACGGCTGGATCTCGGGAAATGTGCTGTGTATCAAGCGGCACCGTCTTCAATTTAGGGACTAAAGCCGATAGTACTGGAGCCAGTTTTTGTAATAAGGGTGATAGGTCTTCCGAAACTTTAAGTGCCGGAGATGACAAAATCACACCGCTCAACGCAGGATCATACTTTAATAGAAAATCCGTCAAAATCAATCCTCCCAGGCTGTGACCCAGATAGAAAACAGGTACATCTTGCCGGTGCTTCAGAGCATCATCAACGAATATTTTGAGATCAGATATGTAATCGGACCAGCGATGTACATAGGCTCGTAGTCCCTCTGACAGACCATGCCCTCTCATATCATACCCGGCTACTACAACTCCCTGTTGAGTCAGCACCTCGGCCAGATGTTGGTAACGAGCAATGTGTTCTCCGATGCCATGCACGATGATGAGGAGGGAGGAGGCCTTTAAATGCTCAGGTGCCCAGTACCTGGTCGACAGACTGAGTCCGTCATATGACTCTATGTTTCCCTCCTGGACAATCAAAGGTTATAAATATGATGCTGCTTTCTCAATCGCATTCTTCAATCCGTCCGGATTTTTACCCCCGGCACTGGCAAAGAAAGGCTGGCCACCCCCACCCCCTTGAATTTCTTTCGCTAGTTCTCTTACTATGTTTCCGGCGTGAAGATCTGACTTACTGGATAGGTCTTTACTAATGGCAACCATTAGTTGAGGCTTCCCATTAGAGACCGTACCCAACACCAGGAAGGCATTGTCAAGCTCATTTTCAAGTTGAAAGATTAACGTCTTGAGCGATTTTCCATCCTGATTTTCTACTTCCGCTGCAAGAAACTGAATGCCATCCACTTCCTTAATTTGATCCTTCAATTGCCTTCTGATCTTGGCTACTTCGGCTAGCTGAAGTTTCTCGATTTTTTTCTGAAGTGCCTTATTCTCTTCCTGGAGCGCTGCTATCTGATCCACGACTTTCGAGGCATTCTTAAATTGTTTTCTTACTGCCTCTAATTCATCCAATTCACCTCTTAAATAGACCTCAGCGCCTTCAGCGGTCACGGCTTCAATCCTTCTGACCCCGGCGGCAATCGCACTTTCACTCACAATCTTAAACAGACCGATATTTCCGGTTGCTGGCACATGACACCCCCCACATAGTTCAATCGAATATTGGGGATCAAACGTAATCATTCGGACTTCGTCACCATATTTTTCACCAAATAACATAGTAGCACCTGACTCTTTTGCCTCGCTGATGGGAATACCACGATCTTCCTTTCGCTGGATGTTTTGACGTATTCTGTCATTCACGATTCCTTCTACTTCTCTGATCTCTTCATCTGTCATTTTTTGAAAATGTGAGAAGTCAAATCGCAAGTATTTATCATTGACTAGTGATCCCTTTTGTGTCACATGCTCACCAAGCGTCCTGCGCAAGGCCGCGTGTAGGAGGTGCGTAGCGGTATGATTATTCTCGGTCAGGTGTCGCTTGTTCTCATCCACCTTTGCCTGTAATGGCATATCAAATGCTGATGGCCATCTATCCACCAGGTGAATAATCAGATCATTTTCTTTAACAGTATCAAGTACTTTGATCTTAACATCACCTTGTAAAAGGACTCCCGTATCTCCCACTTGTCCCCCAGACTCACCATAGAAGGGAGTACGGTCCAATACCAGCTGCAACTGGTCTTTATCTTTCACTTTGACGGTACGGTACTTGATCACGTGAACATTAGATAGCGACAATGTATCATAGCCAACAAAGACACTTTCTTCGTCTGGCATCACAATAGTCCAGTCCCCGACTTCCTTTTTTGCATCTGCCTTCGAACGATCCCGTTGTTCCTGAAGTGCTTTCTCGAAACCATGCTCATCGACGGTCCAGCCATTTTCAGCCGCAATGAGTCGGGTGAGGTCGATAGGGAATCCAAAAGTATCATATAGTTCAAATGCATCCTGACCGCTCACTTTCGCATCCCCGGTATTCAGACTTTCCAGACGCTTTAGACCTGCTTCCAGGGTACGAAGGAATGATCGCTCCTCTTCGAGAATTACTTTAGTGAGGAAGGCTAACTGTTGCTTTACTTCTGGAAAGGTTTCTTCAAAGAGATCCGCTACCAACGGCACTAACAGGTGCAGGAGAGGCATCTTCCGATCAAGAAATGAATAATAATAGCGCACCGCTCTTCTCAAAATTCGTCGTATCACATATCCTGCCCCTGTGTTGCTTGGCATGGCACCATCAGCCACAGTGAAGCACACAGCACGAACATGATCGGCAATCACCCGCATCGCCATATCGGACTTAGCATCACTGGCATACGAACTGCCATATGACACCCCGGTTTCCTTTTCTATAAAGGAGATAAATGGTGTGAAAAGATCGGTATCATAATTGGAGGTCTTGCCCTGCAGACTCATACAGAGTCTCTCAAATCCCATTCCTGTATCGACATGTTTAGCAGGTAGAAGTTCAAGGCTACCATCTTGTTTCCTATTGTATTGGATAAATACAAGGTTCCAGATTTCGATAACTCGAGGGTCATCTTTATTGACGAGATCTGCCGCTGATCGGGCAGCCCTATCTTCATCTGATCGCAAATCAATGTGTATTTCCGAGCAAGGTCCACAAGGACCAGTATCTCCCATTTCCCAGAAGTTATCTTTTTTACCAAAGAACAGTATACGCTCTTCAGGCACCCACTTCTTCCAAAAAGCAACTGCCTCTTGGTCGACATCGAGGTCTTCACTTTCATCACCACCAAACACGGTGACATAGAGTCTCTCTTTATCCAATCCATATACAGCCGTCAGCAGCTCCCATGCCCAGGCAATCGCTTCCTTTTTAAAGTAGTCACCAAAAGACCAGTTTCCCAACATTTCGAACATGGTATGATGGTAGCTATCCACCCCGACTTCTTCGAGATCATTGTGCTTTCCAGATACTCTAAGGCATTTCTGCGTATCAGCAAGACGGGTATGCGGTGGTGTTTGATTTCCCAGAAAGTAATCCTTAAACTGATTCATCCCGGCATTTGTAAACATTAGGGTAGGATCATTTTTGTTTACTATAGGTGCCGAAGGGACAATCTTGTGATCTTTTGATTGAAAAAAATCGAAGAATTGCTGTCTAATTTTCTTTGAATCCATGTGTAGTTTTAACAATGAGGACGCCCGTTAAAGCATTGATATCTAATAAAATTTGGTAACTTGATGGCTGGTTGATACCTTTGCACTGTCCCATCAAGAACGATCCAAAACTAAGTTGACAAAAGTAGTTAATTCAACTAATAAAGCCTCAGTTGATGAAAAAGGAAAAGTTTGTCTACAATCCAAAGACACTCACCTTTGAAAAGTATCGGAGACCTCTTGGAAAACGCGTCTGGAACGTCCTGGGTTTTTCTGCTCTTGTGTGTGTGATCGCCTTTGGTTTGAACATCGTCTTAACAAATTACTTCCCTTCCCTAAGAGAACAATCATTGGTACGGGAAATGGATCAGATGAAAATCAAATATCTGGCCGTTAATGAACAATTGGAAATGATGTCCAAGGTCCTGGGAAATATTCAGGATCGTGACGCGAATGTTCACAGGATGATATTTGGTATCGAACCTATTGATCAGGACGTCTGGAATGCCGGCGTTGGTGGACATACACCCTACGCGGAACTTACTAACTATAAGAACTCCGGAGATCTTCTCGTAGGTACCTTACAGAAAGCAGATCAACTGGCCCGACAGTTGACTTTGCAGTCCCGCTCACTGGACTCTCTTGAATTTGTGGCAGGTGAGAAGGAAGCCTACCTGAATGCTATTCCTTCAATCAAACCTGTGAGATCAGATCAATTAAAACGAAAAATCAAATACCTCTCAGGATTTGGGATGCGACTTCATCCAATCCACAAGATTCCTAAGATGCATGCCGGTCTTGACTTTACTGCACCGCAGGGAACTCCTATACAAGCCACAGGCGACGGAAAAGTCATCAAGGTCAGAAAGGAAAAGAGTGGATATGGAAATAGCATTGAGATAGATCATGGCTATGGCTACACTACTCTTTATGCCCATATGAAAGATCTGGATGTGAAAATGGGACAGGAAGTAAAGAAGGGTCAGCAAATTGGCACAGTGGGTAACACTGGAACTTCTACAGCTCCACATTGTCATTATGAGATCCATTTTAAAGGAAAAGCTATCAATCCCATACACTATTGCATGGACGGTTTGACTCCTGAAGAGTACGAAGAAATGGTACATATGGCTTCAGAGGCCAATAAATCATTCGATTAAACTTCTCGCCGTCTTTAGATGGTTTTTATAGATAAATGGATGCATCCATTTATGTTACCTTCGTCCGGTAGGTAAACAAGTGAGATGTCCCTGGATCATTGTTTAAATTGCTCTACAAAGTTTGATGGCGAAACAAAGTACTGCCCACACTGTGGACAACCTGCACATGATGGCAAGGTCTCGCTGTATCAAATCTTCAAAGAGTTCTTCACAGAACAATTAAATCTGGATGGTCGATTACCCACCTCCCTGAAAGCATTTCTAACACCAGGTAGACTATCAATCGAGTATTTTGCTGGAAAGAGAAAGCAGCATGTAAACCCTTTTCGTTTATTCTTGCTATTGATTATTGTGGCACTGGCAGCCCTTCGATTTTCGGGCATAGACCTCGAAGAAGTTTCTGATTTGGATGTGGCATGGTATACGGGCAAAAAAGATCAGTTGACAGTACTAGACTCTCTCAATGCCATCTTGAAAAATAGATTACCTGGATCTCAATTTGACACCATTCGAGATAGTATTGAAGCCGATCTACGGAACCAGATTCGAATACAAGCCGATTCTGTTTTACTAAATGAAAACCTTATCCTCCTGTGGGAAAAAAGACCTCTTAAGGTTTCCGTACGAGATTTTAACAACCTGAGTCCAGAAGATCTTCTGGATAAGTATCAGATCGAAGGCTTTATCAATAGATTAGTACTGCACCAGGAACTTAAATTAGTGCAAAGTCCCAAGTCCTTAGTGAGCTATGTAGTCAGCAATATACCCTGGATTATATTAGGGTTTTTACCCTTTATTGCTCTAATTTTAAAGATCTTATACATTAGAAGAAATCGATTTTATGTAGAGCACCTTGTTTTTTCACTGGATATTCATTCCGCTTTTTTGATGGGTATCATTTTTCTTTCCATCGTCAACTTTTGGGTACCTGCTTTTGACAGTTTAATACTATGGCTACTCCTGTTTTATATGATCTACATCGTCCTGGCTATGAAGCGATTCTACGGGCAAAACTGGACTAAAACAATTCTAAAATTTATTATAATCGTAATAACCTATCCGATTTTTATGAGCTTTTTTGTAATAGTTGCCGTCCTTCTTAATTTCTTACTATTCTAGATGCAATCTGACCATTACAAAGTCTGAGAATTTCATCTGATTATTTTATGTAATATGAGATGCAAATACTTCATTTTTCGACGACTATAGTACACCCAGACCGGGACTAAAAAAAAGTATTCTGAATTTTCCATTCATATTGATTTTTTTCTTATAATTTAGGGTTTAATATGAATCCCATGGATAGAAAAACATCCGAACTCACAAAGCTGTACTATTCCATTGGGGAGGTAGCCGAGATGTTTGACGTTTCAAAATCACTGATACGATACTGGGAATCTGAATTCAGTATTCTGAAACCGCATAAGAACAGTAAAGGTGACAGGCGCTTCACCAAACAAAACATAGAGCAGCTGGAAACCATCTATCATCTAGTGAAGGAAAAGGGTTTTACATTGGATGGCGCCAAAAAAGAGATTCGTACTAACAAAGCGAATATGGCCCGTCGTCAAAAAATGCTAAAGTCACTACATAAAGTGAAGTCAGGCTTACTTGAACTCCGTGACCAGCTGTAAGTAGTTACTGAAACGACTCTACGTCGATAATTTCCTCACATAATTCCAAATCTTCTGCATCGTTGGAGGCAATGATTACCAGACGGTTGTCTCTGTGTTGGTTTATCATGGTATGAAACCATTCTCGATTCTCCCGATCCAGATAACTGGTGGGCTCGTCCAGCAGCAGTACCGGGGTGTCAGATACCAAAGCAAGTCCCAATTTCAATCGTTGCATCATACCAGATGAAAGGTCAGAGACCAATGTTCGGCCATGCTCATTTAGTTTGACCATTTCCAGGATACTGGTATTGGTCTGGCTTCTTACCTCCTGAAATCGAAAATGAAACTTAATCTGTTCTTCCACCGTAAGTTCTTCGATGATGGAAATATAAGGTGCAACGAAACTTACCCTTGTCCCGAAATTTTCCAAGGCAATAGATGATGCGCCATCTTGATAGGTTACTGTACCGCGACTAGGTGTCAGAAAGCCACTAATAATCCGCATCAAAGTGGATTTCCCGGTACCATTTCTACCTGCAATACCATAGGAGGAACTACTTGAAAATTGAAAATCTATGTGTTTAAAAACCCATCGTCGATACTTCTTACCCACTCCGGACAAGGTGATGATGAGATCATTGTCAGCCATTGAGCTTCTTAAATCCCTTCATAATACCTCGATCTGCTCCCCCTATAAATTCAACAATACGGTCTCTTTCCTTAGTGACTCGAATCGTTGTTTCGATAATCTTTAAGGCCTGTCGGGTATTGTAACCTCGAACGAAAATGATCCGGTAGATATCCTGGATATGATTTATCTGGTCAGATGTAAATCCACGTCTCCGCAATCCTATGGAGTTGATTCCGGCATATGAGAGTGGTTCACGGGCAGCCTTCACGTAAGGTGGGATGTCTTTTCTGACCAAAGAGCCACCACCTACAAATGCATGCTCTCCTATCTTCACAAATTGGTGAACGGCTGTCAGCCCTCCCAGGGTAGCGTACTCACCGATTTCAATATGACCTGCAAGATTTACATTATTAGCCAATACACAGTTGCGTCTGATGATACAGTCGTGTGCTACATGCACATATGCCATTAGCAAGCAATTCTCATGAATTTCTGTGCGATAATTGGCACGTGTACCCCGATTGAGGGTACAATATTCACGA
>JAUILM010000804.1 GCA_030432855.1 Bacteroidia bacterium | reverse complement strand
AATGCTGGCATCCGGATGTCCAAGTCCCGTGGTCCACCATTTTTTTCCATGTATTTTAATGTCCTCCCCATCGGGCTCGATAGAGGTTTCGATGTTGGTCGCATCTGAGCTGGCCACATCAGGCTCGGTCATGCAGAAGACTGATTTGATTTTTCCTTTCAGCAGCGGTTTTAACCAGCGCTCTTTTTGGCTATCACTACCAAAATGATACAGCACTTCCATATTTCCTGTGTCAGGTGCATTGCAATTGAAGATTTCTGCTGCATTATAGACCCGCCCCATTTCTTCAGCCAGAGGTGCATATTCTAACACACTCAATCCCTGGCCCAACTCTTCATCTGGTAGAAACAGGTTCCATAGTCCCGCTTCCCTGGCTCTTGATTTCAAGTCCTCCAGTCCGGGATGCTCGGTCCAATTTTCCCACTGACCACCGGGATTATTTATTTTATGGTAGTTCACGTATTCACGCTCAAAGGGATATACATGCCGATCCATGAAAGTTTGTAGACGATCCAGAAAATCCTGTGATTTTTGCGAAGGTTGAAAGTCCATCTATCTGATTATGAATTTTCTTTTACTGGTTAGTAGTAATATAGTGAGCTGAGGGGACTTCTCCTAACCTGAGATTGCAGGGATGAAGCTGAAGCACATGATGTATCACCTTGGTCGGTGTGTGCCGGCACCCAAGAATGTCTGATATCCGAGTGAGTTGAATAAGAACGTGATCGCAACGACTTAAATATCTTGCAGTACATTTTTAAGGATTATTTACCGGTGATTTTGGCAAAGTCTGTAATGATAGCCTTTGTAGAGGAGTAAAATATTGGCAATTAGTGATTTAGGGAGATGACGTCTAGCTGTCAGGGAATGCAGGCAGTAAATTCTTACCTTGGGTTTAAACTAAACGGGTTGCTATGGATTCGAAATTCCTGAGTAAATATAGAAGCTCATTTAAAAAAGTATTTTGGATCACCATAGGTTGGACATTTATCTCCCTGGCCACTTTTCTGGGTGGTTATACTACGATCCGTGATCCAAAATTCCAATGCGATATAAGTGGTTTAGATGTAATGCTGTTCCTAAATAGCACCCTTATAGTAGGCTTGTCTGCGGGGATCATTGGAGGGAGCTTTGTAGTGTTTGTATGGGAAAAGTGGTTGCGAACTAAAAGTTATGGTTGGGCCCTAAACAGTATTTTCTTGAGTTATGTATTCGTTTTTTTACTGGTGTCATTTATTAGCGGACTCTTTTTTAATAGTGATCTTCTTGGTAAATCGATTACCGATCCTACACTATGGCAATACGTTCTGGCTGATATCATAAGTTTTGAAAACCTGGGAAATTTTCTCTTTTGGTTGATCGTGTTAGTGGGAACTTTGGTGGTCCTATTAGTGAATGACAAATATGGTCCGGGCGTATTTACATCATTCTTATTGGGGAAATATTTTCATCCTAAGAGGGAAGAAAGGATTTTTATGTTCCTGGACCTGCGTTCTTCGACCAGCATAGCTGAAAAACTAGGTGAGGCCCTGTATTTTAATTTTATCCGTGAGGTTTTTCAGCATGTCACACCAAGTATCCTGCATTGCAAGGGTGAGATTTACCAATATGTGGGAGATGAGATTGTCATTTCATGGAAAACAAACAAGGGGATTGAAAACGCAAACTGCATACGTTGCTTTTTTCATATACAAAACGCTTTGCATAAAAGATCATCCTACTATAGAAAGCAGTATGGTACAATACCTGAGTTTAAGGCAGGATTACACTATGGCGATGTCATGGCTGGAGAGATCGGTGTAGTGAAGCGGGAGATTGCTTTTTCGGGTGACGTCCTGAATACTTCGTCACGCATTCAATCGAAGTGTAATGAACTGGGCGTGGATATCTTGATGTCCAAATTTCTTCTGGATAGGCTAAATCTGAAATCAAATACATTTACACCTAGAATAGTGGGAGATATCGTATTGCGTGGGAAGGAGCAAAGTCTTTCCCTGTATACGCTTTAGCAGCAATATCAAAGACTTGCAGGTGATGCAGGGTCCGATCACTGAGTGAAATATGTTAGGTTTGGGAAAATTTAAATAGTTAGATTATTCAATACATACTTTTTAAAGTTAAGTGCATAATGAAAAATGTATCAAGGGTACCAATTGTCTGCCTGTTAGTCTGTTATGTTTTTACTGCAATTGGGCAATCTGAGTATGAACTTGACATAAATCAAAATTTCAGGAAAACCTTATTGCTTCACAAGGACTTTGTAAGTATTCCCAACTTACCGCAAGACAGTGGTTTGATGATTGAGAATGTTGAATGGGTAGCGCATCGGTACCAATTATTAGACTTTAAGGTGAATATTCTTGAAACCAACACTCTACCCATTCTATTGGTGGAAAAAACATTTGATCCGTCTTACAAGACCGTACTATTTTACTTTCACGTAGATGGTCAACCGGTAGATCGAGATTCATGGAATCAAGCAGACCCCTTTCAGCCAGTTTTGAAGGCACTGGACGAAACGGGTGAATGGCAGGTTAAAGATTGGAAAGCGTTGGAAGATAGTATAGATGATCAATGGCGCATATTTGCCAGAGCAGCCGCTGACGACAAGGCACCTATTGTGATGTTGCTCGAAGCGCTTAGAATTCTTGATGCCAGGAAGGAAATACCAGGATTTAATATAAAAGTAGTGTTTGATCCGGAAGAGGAATACGGTTCTGAAGCACTGCTGTCTACATTAGATCAGTATAAGGAGCAGTATTCATCTGATTTTCTAATAGTAATGGATGGTCCTATGCATGATTCCAACAGACCCACGGTGACTTTTGGCTGTAGGGGGATAGCAACATGCTCCATAACCACTTTTGGCGCCAAACTTCCCCAACACAGTGGTCATTACGGAAACTATGTGCCTAACCCGGTCTTCGATCTGGCAAATCTCTTATCAACAATGAAAGACGATCATGGTAAAGTTCTAATAAAGGATTTTTACCAGGGAATTTCAATAGATGAGAAAACTGATCAGCTCCTTCAGTCCGTA
>JAUILM010000803.1 GCA_030432855.1 Bacteroidia bacterium | reverse complement strand
CGGTATCATATACGACGCATGCTTCTACAACACCCGGACCCGTTTCAGTATGAATTCCTTCTACAGGTACATCAAAGCCATGCAAGCCATGTAATAGATCCCGGATGAAGTCATGATTCATGCTTAGTCTCAACAGACTGTATCCAAACATTCCTTTGGTGATGGGAGAAGGAGGTAGGGCATCGTGATCTGTCGAGAGTCCTTTAAAGTTAAACCACTCAAACTCCTGTGCCATCTTAGGTACGAAGCCTATTTCACGACACTTTTCCTCTACAGTACGCAGGAGAGATCGCGGACAAATAGATTTGAACTGACCATCTGCAGAAAAATCGCCGAGATAAAATTCCTGATCCGCCTCCCAGGGTATGTGTCGTTTCGTGTGCGCATCCACAGTAAAGACAGCATCGGGAAAACCCGTATGCCACCCTGTGGCGTCTACACCTGGTTCATAAGTTACATCACTGCTATCCCACCCGAAGACCACATCACAAAAACCCATGTGTCCCTCGATGACCTTCTGAAACTTATAGGCATTGACATATTTTCCGCGGAGGATACCATCAATATCAGTAAAACCAATCTTGATATACTCTGCCTCAGTTTGCATTTTTTTGCAGATTTGTTTGTAAGGTGCAATATACTATATTGTGGATAAGCAGTGATTGCACGATGACTCATTTTGTCAGATTCTAAGAACCACTTTTACAGACCGAGTGTTAACAGATCACCCTTTTCATTCATATCAATCCATCCATGAAATACAAGTCAAAAAGTATACGTACGTTCATCGGTGCAAAAGACTTTGAAGTCTCATCGCAGTTTTATCGAGACCTGGGATTTCAAGAGGTACCTATTGATGACTCTATGAGTTATTTCAGGGTAGATGACTCTCTTGGCTTTTACCTGCAACGATATTATGTGAAGGACTGGGCAGACAATTCGATGGTTTTTTTGGAAGTGGATGATCTGGATCTTTGTATTGAAGATTTGAAAAGTCGAAACCTCGTTGAAAAATATAAAGGAGTTCGTTTTACCAAGATTCACGATAATGAGTGGGGGCGGGAAATCTTTATGCATGACCCCAGCGGTGTACTTTGGCACTTTGGGGAATTTTATAAATAAGAAGTTAGCAAGGATGAAGGAGTTCTGGGATGATCGATATGTCAATCAGGAATATGTTTATGGTACAGACCCCAATCAATTTCTGAGATCGGTTCTTAAAGATTTAGAGCCTGGTCGTATACTCTTTCCTGCCGATGGTGAAGGTCGAAATAGTGTATATGCTGCTACGCAGGGTTGGAATGCGTACGCCTTCGATTGGTCACAGGCAGGCAAGGAAAAGGCAGAAAAACTAGCGGAAGAAAGTGGCGTCAAGATCAACTATCGTGTAATGGACTTCAGCGATTTGGACTATCCTCCAGACTTTTTTGATGGAATCGCCTTGATTTACACACACTTTACCACTAAGCAGAAGCGTAAATTCTTAACGGGACTAGAAAACTACCTGAGGCCCGGTGGCACTCTAATTATGGAGGTTTTTAGTAAAGGTCATATCGAGTATCAACGCGAAAATGCAGGAGTGGGAGGTCCCCGGGATGAGGATCTGTTATATTCCATAGAAGAAATCAAGGATATTTTTTCAGATTTAACTATTAAGATGGTGGCCGAGACAGAGGTTACCTTACAGGAAGGAAAATATCATAATGGGACCGGGCTGGTGATCCGTATGATAGCCAAGAAATAGAACGATCCTCCATGGTGATAAGCGCTAGCTTCAATTTTTTTTTAAAAAAGATATAGTAATTTGTAATAAACACAGTTGAACATGATCTAATAGTCTAAAAAAAGAGATGAAAAGATCAATGGTTCTTATTTGTTTGTTCAGCTGTCTGTTCAGTCTGCGGACGGCGTTTGCTGGTTATAGTTTCGAGGTGCAGGTCAGAGGTGAAGGTGTACCCATACTACTTATTCCGGGATTAGCTTCCGATGGTTTCGTTTGGGATATGGTCGTAGGTCAACTGGAGAAAACATATGCATGTCATATAGTGACCCTCCCTGGGTTTTCTGGTGTGCTTCCATTAGAAAGAAAGACAGATTATCTGATCCATGTACGGCAAGAAATTCAAAGATATATAGCAGATGAGATTCAACAGCCCGTCATTATTATCGGTCATAGTCTTGGCGGCTTTTTAGGTCTCAATATTTCACTACATCATCCTGAGTCGGTAAGCAAACTCGTGATTGTTGATTCATATCCATTTTATTCTGCCGTCATGATGCCCGGTGCCACAGTCCAAAGTGTTGAGCCCCAGGCTAGCATGATGAAGGATATGTTGATGAAGATGAAAAGAGCTGACTATGAAGTTCAACAGAAAGCCACCATGGCAATGATGATAAGGGATACGACCCGGCAGAAAGAGGCTTTACAATGGTCCCTTGATTCTGATAGGGAGACGGTAGCGCAAGCGATGTATGAACTGATGACCACGGATCTCCGGGAAGAAATCGAAGTAGTGAAAACCCCTATCCTTGTACTGGGTAGCTGGGCCGCCGGAGAACCCTACGGCATTACTCATCAATCCACGATGGAGGCTTTTAAAAATCAATATGCACAGGCAGAAGATTGTCAAATCGAAGTTGCCAGATCCGCATTTCATTTTATTATGTGGGATGAACCCGAATGGTTTATGAAGCAAACGATGTCGTTTTTAGCAGCTGAATAATGGTTGATAAGGAGATTGTATTTTCTGAGTGGTATGAAGCGGAAAAGGATCGCATTTTCCGACTATGCCTGGGATTTTCGGGCAATCAGGAAGATGCTAAGGATCTTTTCCAGGAGGTGATCATAAAAATCTGGAAGAACCTGGATGGATTTGAGCAGCGGAGCAGCCGTCAGACCTGGATATATCGAATCACCACCAATACCGCCCTGCAATGGATAGAGAAGAGAAAAAGAAATAAAAAAGTTACAATCGTAGCTCATAATATTCTTTACCAGGAAACAGATGACAGTGCTCCTCCTGACAAATTGATCAAGTTGAGG
>JAUILM010000802.1 GCA_030432855.1 Bacteroidia bacterium | reverse complement strand
AATATGGCCCTGCGATCGGGGAGCTGTCAGTTGGGGTAACACAACTACAGGAAACTTTATTGGACAGCTCTTGTGTCGAGTTCCACCCGAATCTTTTGTTACACCGGATGGTGATGTTATTGGTGCGGACTTTGCATCGAATCATGTCTTAATGGCGATGAATACTTCCACTGACAATTTCTTTGCCGGCTATGTGGCTATTGATGGTGCTAATAAAAATATCCTTCTAGGTAATAAAGCCAGTGGCAATGCAAACTATGATATCGAACTGGTTGGTGATTCTGAACGATTTGGCTTCTTTACACCCACTAGCGAAAGGAACACGGTATACAGTTTCCCCGACCTTACCATAAAAGATTGTGGAGATAAGAACCGTGTTTTTGGCGGCATCGAGGTCGATATCAATGAAGATCCTTGTTTTTGAATCCTCTTCTTACTGTTAATAATAGATCGAAAGCCAGGCGTTCGTCTGGCTTTTTACATTGATCCTCTTTAAAGCCTACAGCAAAATCACCTTCCATGTGGCAGAGTATCCACTCATACTACTATCTATACCTCATATATGAATTACCGGATTGTAGCATCAAAGTTTCCTACCAAAACTATAGCTAAGGTGCAGCACGGATATTGTCATTTCGTTTGAAGTAATACTCATTGATTGATATCCTGGGAGATAAGACCTTCAAAAATTGCATTTCCTGATTACATCGAAGGAAAGTAACTTAGACCGATGAGCATCTAACATTCTCGATGATCAATTGGTATACGTTGAAGGGGGGGTATCTGAAGCTTAGATATGCCATATTCTTGATTATTCTTAGTGTCACCATCGGTGTCACTGGCTATATGCACCTTGAAGACTACTCCTTTCGGGAAGCATTTTACATGACCATCATTACGATTTCGACAGTAGGTTTCTCAGAAGTCAAGCCTCTTTCTGAATCGGGTCAGTTGTTTACCACGATCCTCATCATTGTAAATATCGGTGTCGTCGCATACTCGGTCTCTGCATTTACTGCCTTCATCATAGAAGGAGCATTATTCAAAGGAATTCATCGACGTACTATTCAGCGAAATCTAAAGCAAATGAAAGATCACATTATTGTTTGTGGCTATGGTCGCTATGGGAGAGAAATCGTGGACCATCTCCTAAAGCAGAAGATTCCATTCGTCCTGATTGAAAAAAATCCCGATATCGTGGAAGAGATCCAAAAGATGGAGTCAAAAATCATCTATGTGGAAGGTGATGTAACGCATGATGAAATACTTGAAGCGGCAGGTGTTGATCGCGCAACCGCCCTAATCTCCACATTGCCTGATGATACGGATAATCTATTCACTATTCTTTCAGCCCGACAGATGAATGAAAAAATCAATCTTATTTCTGCAGCAAAAAGTCAACGTACTGAAAAAAAATTGAGACAGGCCGGTGCGGATCATGTCATCATGCCCGATCGTCTGGGAGGTTTCTATATGTCGACACTTATCTCAAAACCTGGTGCTGTAGAGTTCTTCTCCTTTATTACCAATAATGCCCAATCTGATATTGGTTTTGAAGAGCTTTCCTATGAAAATCTGGCGGCGACCGATCGAAATAAATCTATTGTAGAATTAGGTATCCGTGAGAAAACAGGCACTAATGTCATTGGAATCAAAAAACAAAATGGACAATTTGAAGTGAATCCAAAACCAGATGCCAGACTGGGACCAGGTGATAGTTTTATCGTGCTGGGTAGTCGCGATCAGCTAAAGGCATTAGGTGAAGTGATGAAGACTGGGAGTTAGCCAAGGGGTGGAAGTGGGATGCTTGAAGTTGGAAGTCTGTCCCTGCCTAAATTAAGGTTGACCGGTTAACAGACGACTGTTTCCCAACTATTGACTGTGATATAACTTAGCTTCCTCACTCTTAAACCCACTGTAGTCGTTTCTACCGGAGGTATACATCCCATCTTCATAAAACTCGTCATCTAAAATGCGAGGATCCAGATCGTAATTGGGACTGCTGGAAATCTCTATCAGATTTCCGGAAGGGTCACGTACAAACATCTGCATGGCGCCTTCCGGTAAGGTCCGGACCTTACCAAAAGGTTTGATATCGATGATGCCCAGTTCTTTCATCCTGAAGTAACAACTATTGAAGTCATCGACATGCAGACAAATATGACCACGGAAAGACCGAACATCCTCCCATTGTGAAAGATGTAATTGTTGCGTGTCGTTTATTTTGTAAAACGCGGTGGGAAAATCAACCGGTAGTGCAGGAAGTGGTTCCATTCCAAATTCTTCCTCATAGAATTTTCCAGCCACTACGACATCCTCAACTATCAGTGTGACATGATTAATGTGTGTTGCATTCATAGAATTCACGTTTTACCAACCACCGCAGGGTTGACCCACAATATCCTTGAGTGTATTTGTCAGATAATCAGTGACCACCTTAAAGTCGGATAGAACCTCGACCGCTTCAACCGTCACTACTTTGTATCCTTCCTCTCTAAGTTTTCGAGCCGCCTGGTCATTGCCTTCCTTAAACAAGATAGCCAAATGTAGTTCATCACAGAAAAAGTCGACTTTTTCTCCCCTAAGATTTACATCACGATTAAAGACATATGCATAAAACCCTTTGTTGATCAAGAGGTTGTCCCACAGGAAGTCCGATGCTTTACTTTTTTGATCCATAGTATGTCAGTACCTGAAGGTAACGATTTTGAGTTTTACGAGTACTACTTACCAGAAGGAATTAGTCTTTCATTATTTGTATATTGAAATAGACACATCACTCCAATGTTTTATAGAAAGTACAAACCGCCCGGATTGCTGCAGCCATATGTTGAATGCTATTTCAAGTGGCAATCTGAGAAACTCCCGAAAGCAGTCTGGATCGATTCTCCTCCCACAGCATTTTCTGCGATTGTATTTAACCTTGGTGGAAGACATCAGGTGACCCTCGATGCGGGAAGGACGGAAGAGACCGGTAAAGCCTTCATATCTGGTCAGGCCATCAGAAATGTGAGCTTGCAAGTGGAGGGAGCAGTTGACCAGATTG
>JAUILM010000801.1 GCA_030432855.1 Bacteroidia bacterium | reverse complement strand
AAATACCCCCATGAGACCCTGTGCTATGAGGTAATCCTGTCTAACTCTCAGTGAACCAAGAGACACATGGCCCTTCAGGATTTCTCCCGTGCGCGGATCAGCGACTGAAGCACCGTAGGACCAGCCCCGAGTGGATCGATGCACCCACTGAATCAGATTGTATCTGACATCCATGGGATCTGCATCGGCCGGCAGGACCTCCACTATAAAAGCATCTTTATATCCGGCAGCCTCAAATGCCTGATTCCACCATCGTGCTCCTTCAATGAGAGCTGATTTCACTGGCTCAGGTGCTCCGGGATCCATATAATAAACTATGGGTTCGACCGGCTCACTCATTGCGGCTGAAGGGTCTTTCTTTTCCAGACGATGACGGTAGATAAACCGTCGCGTCAAGGACGCATTAATAGGTGTCGCATAATCCTGATACGACAAAGCAAAATAACCAGATCGCGGATCAAAGACACGAGGCTCAAATGCCTCGTCGGGTAGTTTAATGAAAGAATGATGTTGCTGTACCGTGACTGCATCAGCAGAAGGAGTCACTGATCGTATCCATCCTCCCTTGGGATCTCCTTTTAGTGTGATTATCGCATCAAATTCAGAGTTTTCCGGAAAATTCTTTGTCCTATCCATGTTGATAGCAGAGCGACTGGCATCTACCGAATAACTACCCTGGTCCGTGCGACTTAAGGTCTGTTTGACCCTATGTGCATCTCTTAGTAGGAAATCTGTTGCATCCACCAGGTATTTACCATCCTCGGTGTCCAAAATCTTGAAGCCCCACAGTACTGATTTAGCAAAAGCTTCTTCTACTGATTGCTTTTCCGCTTCATTATCACTGTCTGCCCGGTAGCTAAGGTTTTTTTCTACAAGCAAAATTTTATCCCCTCTTTTATCAAAGTATACCACATGTTCACCTCCTAGCTGACCACGATCCAAACCGATATCGTTAGAACCCACACCGGCCGACAGACCCGTAGTGTAGAGTATTTCTGTATCGAGCTCTGATACTTCAAAGTAAATCTTCCCTTTGTCTTCTTCCCAGTAGAAGTCTAAATAGCCTGGATAATGCTGGAAGGACGATTTGTCCAGGTCTTGAGCATTGGTTGATAGGGTAAATAAGGCAAGGACAGAAACAAAGTAGAGGTTGAAAACTTTCATCTTAGGTTCATTTGTACCAAAGATAAGATCTTGTATCTGCTCTCAACTGATAGTTGAACTACATTATTTGGCTATTCCATGATCTCCAACCCCTTTTACATAGCATCAGATATCAAAATCGAATTGCATTTGAAGGCTGTCTGTATTTATCAACTCATCCTTTTCCTCATGTGCTGCAAAGGTGTCCTCTGGTAGTACAAAATCATTTTTTACAAAATTGCACCAGTGACAGTCATATCTGCCACAATCGACATCAAAATCATGCGCTTTCATTCGGGTATATACCTCCACGATCTCGTCTGAAACGAGCTGATATTCTCCCGCACCAATTAAGAAATCCTCGTCATTCAATTTTCCCGATCGGTCCGCTTCGACAAAGCTCATTCTCCCCACATCCATTTGCATGGAAGCATCGCCCTGTGCTTCCAGTAGGATTTTATAGAACACCATCTGTCGCCAGTAATCGCCCCGGGGATCATCAAACTTCTCTGGTCTTTTTAGTTTCTTATTCCTGGCATTTCGATCAACATTTCCCGTCTTGAAGTCGATGACGATATTCCTTCCATCCTGTTGTTTGAGAATAAGGTCCAATCGTCCTCGTAAAGGCACATCCAGATGCAAAGCATGGTCAATATTTTTTTCAGTGATCAATGCTTTGGCACTTTTCCATTCAGAGACTCTGGCATCAAAATATTCTCCCAGCACGTGCTTGCCATGTTCCAGATAATTGATATACTCGATCGGTGTAAAGAACGACTGAAAATACATCATGAGTTCTTCAAAAAGACGCATGAGTTTTTCTCTGGAAAGGTCCAGTCCTCTTTGATATCCCTGTATCAACTGATCCAATGCACCGTGCACGGCATTTCCAAATCCCAGATACGGACTGCTCGCAAGAGGTACACGGAGAATATCTTCAAAGTAGAAACTACGTGAACAGGTTAAAAACTTATTGAGCGATGTGGCAGTCATGGCAAATCTTTCCAGTGCCCGATCAATAAGATCACTATCAATCAGGGGAAGCTTTTGATCGTCCGGTGAGAGTAGCTTCTCATATAGTGAGATCGTGTCTGATTCTGGCACCTCCTGCTGAATCGGACTGATGTCAGATGATGTCATCACCTCAGCTATAAATGGCGTGGCCTCTGAAGGCATTCCATTCAGGTTCTCTGCCGCATAACTCATAGTGAGAGTGTGCCTGGCGCGTGTCATAGCAACATAGAACAACCTTCGCTCATCCTGAATATCTCCCTCTTTACTATAATCGATGATTGATGAAGGAAGAGTAAACTCATCTCTGTAAATCTGCTGAGTGCGCCAATGATTCTTATTGCATCCTATCATGAATACATACTCAAATTCCAGGCCCTTGGCACCATGTGCTGTCATAAAATTGACTCCATCCTTAGATCGCATGATACTTTGCATACCTAGTGATAAGCCGATCTCACGCATTTGATGCAAATTTTCGAGGAAATCGGAAAGATTCATATCGGGATTTCGATGACACTCTGACTTCAGATAATTGAAGAAGGTGGCAAGTACCTGCATCAGGTAGGTACGTTGCTCACTATTCATGATTTCTCTAAAGACATTACCCCGCTTAAGTATTCGCTCAAACAGGACCTGCAAGGTGACATGTGGCACCTGGGAAATCAAACCATCTAACAATTCACCAAACTGCAAAAATGCATCAACATCGTTTAGATTGAGAGAAGTCAAAAGTTCCCGATCATTTATAGCTTGTCGTAGTGATATACGCTGCGATCCACGTTTCCAGCAATGCATGGAGACCCGTGCCACATCCACCGGCGGCAGGTCAAAAAACCGATAGTGCATCATCTCGAAGAGCAATGACTCATCCCTGCCCGGCTTTTCTAACTCATTCCTGA
>JAUILM010000800.1 GCA_030432855.1 Bacteroidia bacterium | reverse complement strand
CACATGCAGGTAAGAGCTCAAAGTGCGGTTATTCTTCTCGAAAATACTAATCTGAGGTTAGAAATATCACAATACCTCAGATTCTTCATTGTATTATTATTTCTGTCTGTGTGGTCTCTTAAAGCAATTGGGCAGTCAGATAATACGGATGGGAAGAAAGAATCCATCTTTGATATGTTAGAGGATATAGGTGATTTTGAAGTGGTGCTTAAGCTACCGCTGGATACAATCATTGCTCAAAAGCTGACAGCCAATGAACACAAGGCCGAAGCAACTTTTAGAGTTAAGGACTCAACTTTTCTCTCCCTACCGGTAAAACTTAGTGTGAGGGGAAAATTTCGTCGCCGCACCTGTGATATACCTCCTATTAAATTTGATTTTGACAAAGATGACCTTCGTGATTTAGGTCTTAGTAATGCAGATGAATATAAATTGGTCACTCATTGTCTTAGTGAATCCGAAGCGCCGGACTTTCTCAGAAGAGAGTTCATGGCCTACAAAATATATGAGAATCTAAGTGAGTACAGTTATCGTTCACTGATTTTTCCCATCACGTACATTGATACGTATTCTGGACAAGTCGTAGAAAGCATCGGCTTCATGTTGGAGAGTAATGATGAACTACCGGATCGGTTTGGAGGGTCCTGGTGCGATAGTAAGTTTGTCAAACAAGACACTATTGATCCTTATTATCTGGAGTTTATGGCGCTCTTTAACTACATGATTGGCAATGAAGATGTCATTTATCATGCACAGCACAATAGTCGTCTTCTCAAGCTTCCTGGTAAGGACCTTCTTATACCTGTTCCGTATGACTTTGATTTCTCTTTACTGGTAGCCGCGCCGTATGCCTTCAAAGATGAAGGGATCGGATACGAAAGAAAGTATGTTGGATTTGAAGAAAATGCAGTCCATATGGAGGAGATTGTCGAGATCTTCCTCAATGCCCGTAGCGATATTGAATCAGACATAGAAAACTGCTCTTTTCTTTCAAAAAGAGAAAAGAAACGTTGTCTAAAAATTATTAAATCGTTCTATAACGATCTTGAAAAGAAGGATAATAAGGTCAATTATCATCAATGAGGATTCAATTTCTCATTTTGTAAATGTCTTCCTCCATCCCTGTTCGTTTTCTTTGCAAAGTTACGCTCCAAAGAAGATGTCAGATCAATCTGCATCTGATTACTAAGACAAGTAAGTACAAAAATGATATCTGACATTTCATCTGCTATTTGTTGATCCACTGTGCTAGCGTGTTCAGGATTCTTAAATGACTGCTCACCAAATTTTCTGGCCATAAGTCTTGAAAGTTCACCGACTTCTTCCATCAATAACATCATATTGGTTGATTCATCAAAGTATCTTACACCGTACTTGTGGATCCATGCATCAACCTTTTGTTGATATTCTGCTATAGTCATTATTCCTTCAGTTCTGTATCAATTATAATAGTGACCGGTCCATCATTAACCAACTGTACCTTCATGTCTGCACCAAATATTCCTGTCTGTACCTCTGAATCTATGTGTTTATTTATCTCCTTGACAAATTCTTCATACAATGGTTCTGAAATGCCTGGCTTTGCCGCCTTGATATAAGACGGTCTATTTCCTTTTCTCGTTGATGCATGCAAGGTAAACTGACTAACAACCAAAACAGAACCGGATACATCTTTAACGGATTTATTCATCACCTGGTCAGAATCATTAAATATTCGGAGATTTGTAATCTTTCGGACAAGCCAGTCTATTTCAGTGCTACCATCTCCTTCGGTGATGCCTAGAAATACCAGCAAACCTTGTTCTATACTTCCTACAATATTATCATCCACTTCTACAGATGCAAATTGTACTCTTTGAATTAGTGCCCTCATTGTGAGGTAAGGTTAGGAAAACAAAGTGGATTGTTGCTGTATGTTGTGATGCTCATGGAGATCTTTTTCATTATAGCCCGAGACAAGGACCTTACTTGTCACTATATGGTAAGAGAAGGGTTTTAGCATTAGTGTTGCAAGCAAGTTTATGTACGTTTCCACCTTGTCTTCCTTCAGCCAAAGATCTATATGACTAGAATTCATGATTAGGGGTTCATTAGGCGTGAAATTCCGTAGTGACTTTCTTGCTTTTCGACATAAGAGACTTACTGTGCGATCATCTCCTTCTCCGAAGTAAAGGGCAGGAACAAACATGGTGGACGCGTCTTCACAAATCACTCTAATCGGTCTTCGTTCTTTGAGAGACCAGGCATAGAAGCTATCTAACAGGACTATGCAACGGTTGCTACGATATTCCATCCTGCTTCTTCTCGATGTATGGACGGAGGTGAAATCTAAACATGGAGAATTATGATTGGACTTGGGAGCATGGCCCCAGTAAGCAGATGAGATTCCATGATTTGTCAGGATACTTATAGACTGAGCTTTATCGATTGAATACTTCCTAATGATTTCACTTCTACCTTGCGACTGAGGTATGTGGGGAGAAATATTATCAATCTTCTGAAACATTGTACTTAGCCGTCTCATTTATTCTGTAGTTTACTTTATGTTTTTAGTACGTGATTCCATGATCACCACCTTTACAAACATATTGATAATATATAATTAGTAAAAGAATATATATCTACGAATTACAAATAGATTTATTTCTATATATAATGTGGATAAAAACGAGGACTTTGTGAATTTTTGGCTTTAATACACATTGAAGTGATAAACTCAAGAATTTTGTGGATTAATCAGCTTGCTTTTGAAGGTTACAAACGATACTGTGGAGAGGTATACACCATGCAGTCCGGCATTTTTTTCACACAATTCATGTAATTCACATTTTGTGGAATCAAGTTATAATATGCTGATTAACAAAATATTATAGTGTTTATAAAATGTGGATTATACATATTAAAATGTGTCTAATATAATAATGCAATATATGTGGGTCTATTTTTCTACAAACTAACATCACTAATAATGATAAGGGGATTAAATTGAATTTTCTTAAATCGGAATTATAACAAAGAGAGATTGTGGATAAGAATTCTCCAGGATACTTTTGGGTGC
>JAUILM010000799.1 GCA_030432855.1 Bacteroidia bacterium | reverse complement strand
GCAGCCAGGGCAGACTTTTTCAAATAAGATCGTCTGCTCATCCCCTTTTTCTTTTGTTGTTTCATACTGATAAGTTTTTTGAAATATGCTAGAAAACTCACTCAGCCAGGACCCATTGTATGCCGCCAAGGATGTGCGCCATAAAACGGGCATCACTGTAGTGAGCAGATTGATGTCCCAATGCTGTATACCACTGTCGACCACCTTCAAACTGGTGGCACCATGCCAGGGGAAACTGCTCCCCAAATACGTCGTCTGGATATTCTGATCTTCGTTCGTCTTCCACGGTTGTCAAGTCAGCCGCCATCAATACCTGTATGTCTGGATTAAACTCCCGAAAATAATAACACTCATCCTCCCACTCCCACACTTCCGGTAAGAAGGAAGTAGAAGGATTAGTCCTGTCCAGTATATTGATCTTAAATGGCTGATAACGTGGATGTCGATGAAACTGACCGCCGATCATCTGCGAATACCATGACCAGTCACGTTCACTTCCGGTGGCAGAATGAATACCGACAAAACCTCTGCCTGAACGAATATATTTCTTGAAAGCAGACTTCTGCTCGTCCGTATCAAAGCCCTCATTATTTGTATTTGAAAAGATCAATGCATCAAAGTGCCAGAGAGAGTCACTTGTAAACAAGGCAGGATCTTCTGACCAGGAAACTGAAAAACCATTTTCGGCTCCCAGCTTTTCAATCGCCGCAACACTCGCGGCTCTGTTTTCATGTACATATCCCTCCCCATTCTTAATATACACGAGGACTTTCTTACCCTCTAACTGGCCTACCGGGGTCATAGTCACTCTGGGTGGGTGCCCATAATCTGCCCAGTATCGCTCCATGGTACTGCTGTCTATACTTCCATCATACACCAGGAGTCTATATTTCAACGCATATTGATTGCCAGGCTCAAGATGCCAGTCTCGGTCTTGTGCCGGATTAAAGTTCAGGAAAACATTTTCCACTCCCTTGTTTGCACCTACCGGCCAGATTCTCAGCTGTTCAGGGAAATTATAGTTGGAAGGATGTGTCATAAAACTGATACCTGAAGTACCATCGACGCCGGGCCCCCTGATATCACACCATCGTGCCCGGGTCGCATTACCATTCGATTTATCAAAGCCCTGGGAAGTCTTTAACTGGGTATTTTTGTCATCCCAAACCTCGGTTGCTCTAAAGCCAAATCCCTGATATCGGTACTCAGTAATGGTAAGTGGACTTTCAGAGGCACAACTTAAAGCGCTGTTGATATCTACCAAAAAAACTTCCTGCTCTGGATCTGCATTGTAAACACGGATGTTCCATGATTCGTGCAGAGCAATTCTATCATCACCTCCATCCTGTCCCTTCACTCTATGCTTATGCTGGGCATGAAGCTCTCCAAATACATTTCCTTCGACAATAGATGGAGGACCCGCGACATCTACAGTAGCTTGCCGCTTATTGAGATTCCAAAAATCGATTTCTTTTCCTTCAAACTCTGTGTGAGTCCAGGGGTTCCAAATACCATAGTGATGATAATGATCAGGAGGTTGAATTCGAGTCAGTCGCGTTCCTTTTGGAGACTTTAAGGGGTGGATGTATCCCGCCCGACTATACACCTCATCAACACCTTCTGGTACCGATGGCTTCTCGTATACATACTGAAGGACTTCCTTGTCCTCAATCTGAAATTGAACGGCAGTTTGCATATCCTTAACCCGCACACCTGTGGTCCTTGTCCCCTTCTCAACCAAATGCAACTCGAAAGTTCGCTGATGTCCGGCAGGAGTTGGTCCTTCCAACACCCACCAGAGAAGATCTCTTTGATCTGATTCCAACTGGGATTTCACATTCGACCGTTCACCACCTGTTACTTCGACAAGTTGGAGATCATGTGTTGCTATTTTTAAAGGTAAGCCGGTGATATCTGCACTTACGGGTGTATTAATTCGCTCATATTTTCCGGCATCAACTGAAAAAATCGCAATCAGTTGATTCTGAGCCAACATATGACCCGACCAAATCATAAGAAGCAGTGCAACTGCAAAATTCTTTGCTAAGTTCATAGTAACCGACATGGAGGACTTAAGGCAGTAGATATTATGAAAAATCCCTTCTCCACGATTTTAAGAAAAAAAAAGCACATTCCCCCATTTAAGTCACTGGTATTGAGTTTATTGATACCAGGGATGGTCTAGCATACGAATCACACTTTCAGAGGCTTCGCTTCCTGTCATACGTTTTGCTCGCACGAGGGTGGCCAATCGATCGGCTGCAAAATCAGGATCTTTTGGATTAAGCGATTCGATTTTGACTCTTCCGGATGCGTGCAAAATGCGCCCCTCACCAAGGTATACCGCTACGTGTGTTATTCTTTCTTTTACACCTGGTGCTGCCTTTCTACCGAAAAAAAGCAGGTCTCCCCGCACCAAATTTCTTAGATCTTCATCAGTTTCAACCGGTTGACCCACATGTACCTGCTGACTGGCATCTCTGGGTAGCATCATTCCATTCAGATAGAATATCGTCTTTGTAAATCCACTACAATCCATAGCTCGCTCCGATGTGCCTCCCCATAAATATGGTCGTCCCATAAAGGTATAGGCATCTTCAATAATGTCCTCTACCGGATCGATGGGCTCCTTAAAAAACTCAATAAAGGAACGACCTGATTCCATTGGTACGTACCCTCTTCGTCCATCCGGAAGTTCTACCAGACGCTTACCACCCTCGATACCGTACTGCTTTACAATCGCCCCTTGTACAAGATCCGTCACTATATTCTCCGAAAGGGGATCTTTTACAAAGGCTCCATGTGTCGTGATGACTACCCTCTCGGACGATTTCCATTGTTGCATATCGTCATCATTTAATAAGGCTATTCCACCTCCATCCACCCATCCCAGATAATGATCTGGTGTCTGAATCAAGTACCAATTATCGCTTTGCTTCCAAACTTTGAGAGGTGTCCCCAAGATGGATTGAGTGGATAATTCACCCGAGTGTTTTGGTATACTTCTAATGTTACATACCGATATGTTCACCAAAGCAGATTGAGATGCCAATACTTCTATT
>JAUILM010000798.1 GCA_030432855.1 Bacteroidia bacterium | reverse complement strand
AATCACCTTATCCTGGATGATTTGAATGTCTGTAAAGAGGCGCTGACGCCATAGTGACCGAATGGCCTTGGATATATCATCACCGGGGATCTTTATTTTTTCACCCTTCTTCAGTCCTGAAACGATGCGGATGGCATTTGCATCACTAAACTCAGCACCTACCACGGTGACTTCACCGATCTCATATTCCTTAGGTTCACCATAGTCCAGGCTACTTTCAGGTATCGGAGGAATAGAATCCTGAGCGAGGATCGACCCTCCGGTCATCAGTAGTAAAAATATGAAAGCAGTAAATCGATGGATCATAACTAAATTCTGATGTATCGTACAAACGAATGGCAAATGTAACTGTTGCTTGCGGTTTTCCTCGTTAACTTTTTCTTAATCTGATAGTTCTGATTATGGATCTACGCAAGCTGTTCGCTGATTTTGCCAAATCTTCGCTCTCTGTTTTGATAATCCAATATGGCATCATATAGATCTGGCTTGCGAAAGTCAGGCCAGAACTTATCCGTAAAATATAATTCTGAGTAGGCAATTTGCCAAAGCAGGTAGTTGCTTATCCTAAGCTCACCACTGGTACGTATTAGCAATTCCGGGTCTGGCATATCACTGGTGGCCAGATACCTGCTGAATGACTGGTCCGTGATGTCTTCCGGTGTCAGCTTTCCTTGCTGCACTTCCGTTGCTATCAATTGTGCTGCTCTTGTAATCTCCCATCTGGAGCTATAGTTGAGTGCAAGAGTTAGTGTCATTCGATCATTATCACTGGTGATCTTCATCCCTTCTCTGAGGGCCGCGTATGTGCGTTTGGGCAGCTTTGAAAGGTCACCGATTGCATTCAATCGAATGTTGTTTTCCATTAGGGTAGAAACCTCCTTCCGAATGGTCTCTACCAGGAGCCCCATTAAGGCACTGACTTCCAGTGCGGGACGATTCCAGTTTTCTGTCGAAAAAGCATATAAAGTCAAATAGTTGACCCCAAGCTCTGCTGCCGCTTCAGATACTTCTCTGACAGCACGCACTCCATTCTTATGACCGAACACCCGGGGTTGGTTTTGTTGCTTTGCCCAACGTCCGTTGCCATCCATAATGATAGCGATGTGCTTGGGTAGCCGATCCAGGTCAATATTTGCTTTGCGTTCCACGATCCTGAAGGTTGGAAAAATAAGGGGACAAAGTTACAAAAGATTTGTGGAGCAAATCAACCTTTCCTAAGACGTAGGGGATGCACAATATTGAAGACCTGATTAATCGTTACTCGTATCCACAGGCAGGCTGGTCGACATTTTTTGACTTTGGACCGGTTTGCATCTACATTACCAGAAAAAGTAAATAGCCATGCAAAGTCGTTTTCCAGAAATTTTGAAGTCCGGTGATCAAATTTTAAGTCTTAACTTTACTATTATGAAGCTCTCAGGTGTATTTCTCATACTCAGTTTTGTACTATTTGCTTTGCCAGCATGTCAGGTGGTGCAATGTGGACCTACCAAGGATAGCTTCATTGAGAAGTATGAAGCTTTCATAGCCAAAGTGGAAGACAAGGATCTGGATCTTGATGACAGTCAGTGGGAAAAATTGGATGAAACCTTTAAAAACTACATCGAAGATTGCTATGAGTATCATGAGTCGGATATGTCTGCCGGTGAGCGTCGCAAATTCTGGATGAATTCACTCAAATACTATGCAGCCCGATATGGTGAAGGTATGATACATATGTTGTCACGTGACAATGATATCACCAGTGAGCAAGTGAAGAAGAATATAGAGGAGGTGATGGATGCGACGGGGAAAGAGCTGGAGGACTTTATAGATAAAAATGCGGATGAGCTCGAAGCACTCTTTGAGGAAATTGGAAAGGATATCGAAGATTGGGCCGCAAAATTCAAGGAGATATTTGAAGAATAACAGGTGCAATGTATGATGTCATTTTAAGTTTTATCACAGCCTTCACGCTGACTTATTTTGCCATCCCATCTATTATCAACATTGCCGATAAAAAGGGATTAGTAGACATTCCTGATGATCGTAAATCACATGTGAACCCGACACCTTCACTGGGAGGTATCGGAATCTTTGCCGGTGTGATTTTTTCCATCGTCATGTGGACTCCCTTCCATGTATTTGGGGACCTCCAGTACGTATTGTGCGCCTTTATTATCGTTTTTCTCATTGGAGCGAAGGACGACATCCTTCCCATGGCACCCTGGAAGAAGGTTGTCGGTGAGCTTTTTGCTGCATCGATTCTCGTCTTTATGTCTAATGTGAAGCTGACCAGCTTGTACGGGATCTTTGCGGTTTATGATCTGCCTCCCATCATTTATTACCCCTTTTCAATATTTACGATCCTGGTGATCATCAATGCTTTCAATCTCATAGACGGTATCAATGGACTGTCGGGGAGTATTAGTACGTTGATCGCTCTGGTGCTTGGGTCCTGGTTTTACCTGACCGGACATGTTGAGTATGCTATCGTGGCTTTTGCTTTGGCAGGCTCTACCATCGCCTTTCTCAAATACAATGTCACCCCGGCCAAAATATTTATGGGCGATACCGGTTCCCTGCTGGTAGGTATGATTTGCGCTATCCTCGCCTTGCAGTTTATTGAATTGCATAAAGAGCTGGGAGATTCGCCCTATGCTTTCAAAGCGGTACCCGCTGTGGCCATAGGGATTCTCATTCTGCCATTATTCGATACTTTCAGGGTATTTATGACGCGGATATTACAAGGCCGGTCACCTTTGACAGCAGACAGAAATCACATTCATCACCTATTGATCGATTGCGGATTGACCCATATGCAGGCCACTTCCATACTCTTTGGAGTGAATGTCTTATTTATCATCGTCGTGGTACAATTACAACATCTGGGAACGTTCAACCTACTTCTGATCATTGTTTCGATGGCCACCTTCTTTACGGTGTTGCTGATAAACTGGAGGAATAGACGCATGAAAAGGAAACTATCTCAATGAATTGGCTGGCCGTATTTGTAGGAGGAGGTTTGGGCAGTCTGTGTCGATATGGAGTCGCACGGATCCTAGAACCCTATGCATTAAAATTTCCC
>JAUILM010000031.1 GCA_030432855.1 Bacteroidia bacterium | reverse complement strand
GTGCCGAGATGGACGTGTTGAAAGGTGCAAAATCATTGATAGGCAGAAGTCAACCAGTCCTCCTGTTTGAATGCGGAATAGGTGCCAATGATCACTATGGGTACGATGCCCGAAAAGTCTTTGACGTCCTCTACGATCTGGGGCTCGTAGTCAACACGCTGGATCAGTGGATTCGACAGGAAGAAGTACTGAGTTACGAAGATTTCAGACAACTGTACGAACGTCAAACTGAATACTATTTTATAGCCTTTAAATAAAATCTTGTCCAATGGTTTTTGAGCACTATGCTTTGAATGTAAAAGATCCCCATGCAATTAGTGATTGGTATTGCACACACCTTGACTCAAAAATTGCCTTAAAAAAGGAGGAGGCACCCTTCACGGTTTTTCTTGCGGATAGCTCCGGGCGTATTTTCTGTGAGCTTTACAGCAATCCGGAGGGTGGATACTTAGACTTCCAAAGTACTCACCATCTTACATTTCATATGGCATTTGTTTCAAAAGACGCCAAAACCGACATGGCACGTCTACTAGAAGCTGGCTGCATGCTGATCGAGGAAATCAAGTCAGACGAGCATCACCTGGTCATGTTGCGTGATCCTTTTGGCATTCCGCTGCAACTGTGTCAAAGGAACTATACTATGGGATAGATATCTTCAATAGCACCGCAGCACACCTTACTAATATTACATTATTTTTGTTGGCTTAAACTGACTACTATGAAGTGGTATATTCTATTTCTAAGTGCTTTTCTTACACTATACTCATGTACATCCAATACCCCGGAAGAAATCAGTGACCCGGAAGAAGAATTTGCCTGGGAGATTGACCGATTTGCTGATGTAAGGATATTGCGATATCAAGTACCCGGCTTCGACCGTCTTACCTTAGACCAGAAAAAACTGGTTTACTATTTGACACAGGCAGGTCTTGCGGGTCGGGATATCATGTATGATATGAACTATCGGCACAATCTGGAGATTCGGAAGGTGCTGGAAGCTATCATCCTAAACTATGAGGGAGATAAATCAGTAGATGCATGGCAGGATTTCATGACCTATGCCAAACGAGTCTGGTTTGCCAGTGGTATCCACCATCACTACAGCATGCAGAAATTCAAACCTGGTTTTAAGGTTGCGTACTTCGATTCACTATGTGATGCTGCGGGAGTTTCCATCTCTGATGATGCCAAAAAGGCAATTTTTGATCCCTCCTACGATAATAAAAAAGTCAATCTCGATCCATCTCGTGACCTGCTACTTGCATCAGCAGTCAACTTCTATGCTCCTGATGTGTCTGCACAGGAAGCTTCTGATTTTTATACCCAAAAATCACAACATGATGGGCCGGAACCCGTGTCTCATGGACTCAACAGCCGACTGGTAAAAGATACGAACGGTGAATTGATTGAAGAGGTATATTCACTGAATGGTAAGTATGGAGATGCTATTGCTCAGATCATATCCTGGCTAGAGAAAGCAGTTTCGGTGGCTGAGAATCAACCCCAGGCCGAAGCGCTGAGGCTGTTGATCGAGTATTATAAAACCGGAGATCTTGTAACCTGGGATGCATATAATGTCGCCTGGGTGAAGGCAACCGAGGGGGATATTGATTATATCAATGGTTTTGTAGAAGTATATAACGATCCACTGGGTTTTAAAGGATCTTATGAGAACATTGTTGAGATCACAGATTTCGAAGCGTCGGCACGGATGCAGGTGCTTTCCGAGAATGCACAGTGGTTTGAAGATAACTCACCAATCATGGAGGAACACAAGAAACCAAATGTGATAGGCGTAAGCTATAAGGTGGTCAATGTGGCAGGAGAAAGTGGAGATGCGTCACCGTCCACCCCGATTGGGGTAAACTTACCTAACGCCAATTGGATCCGTTCAAAACACGGATCAAAATCAGTGAGCCTGGGTAATATCATAAATGCTTATGATAAAGCCAGTGGTCCGGGACTTACACAGGAATTTGCACATGATCAGGAAGAGATAGACCGGGCAAAGAAATATGGCGAAATCGCTGATAAATTAAGCACCGCCTTACACGAAGTTATTGGCCACGCCTCCGGACAAATCGAGCCAGGTGTGGGAAGTCCCTCAGAGACACTAAAGAACTATCGTTCTACGCTGGAAGAGGCACGGGCAGATATCATTGCGTTGTATTACATCCTTGATCCCAAGATCGTAGAGCTGGGACTATTACCGTCCATTGACGCTGGTAAAGCCGAGTATGACTCCTTTATTAGCAATGGGCTGCTCAAGCAATTGCGAAGGCTGAGTCCAGGTGAAGATATTGAAGAATCACATATGCGAAACCGCCAGCTTATTGCAGCATGGGCCTACGAAAAAGGGAAGGACGACGAAGTAATTGTCCAGGTGGAGCGTGATGGAAAGATTTACTACGATATCCGGGACTATCAGAAGTTACGGTTGATATTTGGTGAATTACTTCGCGAAATCCAACGTATAAAGTCGCAAGGTGATTATGATGCCTGTCGAGAACTGGTCGAAACCTATGCTGTCAAAGTCGATCCTGCCGTGCACCAGCAAGTGCTAGACAGGACCAGGGTTTTGGATATCCCACCTTATGGAGGATTTGTAAATCCGAAACTTGTCCCTGACAAAGATCAGAATGACAACATCACCGACATTCGCATCACATATCCCGATAGTTTCATAAAACAGATGCTCGAATACAGCGAACATTATTCTTTTCTGTAATTTGAGTTGATTCGAAAATGCTCTTTTCAGGGCCAATCTTGATCAATATGGTGTTCCGTAGTATCTATCCATATGCAATAGTTTCTATGCTGGGTTTTCTAACCCCCGCATGTGATTCAGACAACTCCGGTACGGAAATCAAGGATGGACCCAGCTTTTTTGATTGGATGAAGAATGACAGTATCAAGGATGTGACTTTGCGATTTCACTGGGATAGTCTGACTGCTCATCTCGAATCAGAAGAACGATTTGATGCTACTGTATACATCGATGGCCAACAATTCCCGTTTCGACTTTCTACTCGAGGTCAAACCCGGAAACGCATATGCGATTTTCCTCCCCTCCACCTTTCTATCCCTGACAGTATCGATGAGGTCATGGGTTGGACTGACTTTGGAAAATACAAGATTGTAAGCAGGTGTCATTCCATTGACACAGCCAGTCGACTCGTACTAATGGAACACCTGGCATATCAGATTGCCAATGTGCTCCTTCCATACTCCCTGGAAGTGCAACTGTGTCATATCCGCTTTATTACGGGTCTTGACACTACGCATACCTACGGTTTTATCATTGAAAATGAAAAGGAGTTTGCCAGTCGCACCAATTTGCAGATAATTGAAGAAAAATATCAACGACCTGACCTGGTTGATAGAAAGGATTATCAACGCTTCACACTATTCCAATATCTTCTGGGCAATACTGACTGGAACCTGACTGCAGGTCATAATGTGATGATTTTTCAATCCTCTGGTGCAGACACAAGATCAGCTCTTGTACCGTATGATTTTGACTTCAGTGGATTAGTGAATGCACCGTATGCCTCCCCTTTTCCCACCCTCCCGATAAAGGACATTACAGAACGACTCTTTCAATACCGCGGTAAAATGACGGATAACTTTGACGTGGTAGTCGAGGAGTTTAAAATGAAGAAGCCAATGATTCTGGAGCTCATTGATTACAATCCCTATTTACATGCATCAGATCGTGAATACGCACATTACTACATTGAGGAGTTCTACAAAATTCTGGATGATGCTGACGTGAAAGAGATACTTTTTAAACATCTACCGAACTAATGAATAAAATTCAGAGACTCTTGATTGCTAACCGGGGAGAAATCGCCGTGCGAATTGCCCGTTCAGCCAGAAAGCGTGGAATCGAAACATTGGCAATCTACAGCGATGCCGATCGAAATGCCCTCCATGTTGCTGTCGCGGATCATGCGGTCAATATTGGGCCTCCACCATCCAGAGATTCATACCTGAGATCAGATCTCATCATTGAGCAGGCATTGAAGCACCAATGTGATGCTATCCATCCCGGATATGGTTTTTTGAGTGAGGATCCTTCATTTGCAAGGGAAGTCAAGAAAAACGGTCTTCTATTTGTGGGACCCGATGAATCCTCTATCGCGCTGATGGGCGACAAGCTAGCAGCAAAGAAACTGGCAGCACGTCTTGAGATCCCTCTAGTCCCGGGTTCAGATGACCCTATCACACATCCAGAAGAGGCCATTTCCTTTGCTCAGGAAATAGGTTTCCCCGTGATGCTTAAAGCTGCCGGTGGAGGGGGTGGCAAAGGAATGCGTATTGTCTATGACGCAAATGATTTTATCTCAGCATTCGAAAGGTCCAGTAGCGAAGCATTACAGAGTTTTGGAAACGGAGCGGTCTTTATAGAGAAATATATTGAATCACCTAAACATATTGAGGTCCAGATACTGGCAGATCAACATGGTAGTGTTCTTCACCTGTTTGAGCGTGACTGTTCTGTGCAGAGACGTCACCAGAAAGTCATAGAAGAGGCACCCGCTCCGATCATGAGTGCCAGACTCAGAAGCAAGATCACGGATGCTGCCATTAAACTGGCCAAAGCCAGTAACTACGTAAATGCGGGTACCGTAGAGTTTCTTGTAGATGGTGCGGATACTTTCTACTTCCTCGAAATGAATACGAGACTTCAGGTCGAGCATCCCGTCACTGAAATGATCACTGGATTGGATCTGGTACAGTTACAGTTGAGCGTAGCAGAAGGATTACCCCTTCCTATACAGCAAGAAGACCTCCACATCAAAGGACACAGTATCGAATTACGCGTGTATGCGGAAGATCCAAAGTCAGATTTTGTGCCCAGTATTGGACAGATTGAGCATTACCAAGAACCTGATCTAACCAATGTAAGAATCGACAGTGGTTTTCGTCAGGGTGATGAAATCAGCATCTACTATGACCCCATGATTGCTAAGTTGATTGTATATGGGGCAAATCGCAAGATGGCCATTGAAAAAATGATAGAAGCGATCCAGAAGTTTGAGGTCAGAGGGGTAGAAACTACATTAGCATTTGGTGCCTCAGTCTGTGCAAATGAAGTCTTCGCTCAGGGAAAACATACCACTCGATTTGTCCAGGATGCATTTGACTTTACAGAAATTCCCCGCGAACATGTGCAGATTATCAGTGAAATTTCAAAACAAGTATACCGGAAGAAAAATCAACAACTCAAGGTGCCTTACACCTCTGTCGATTGGTATAAAAAGCAGTGAATCTAAAATTTGGGAATGGTGTGGAATCCCGTGATCTCAATATATTGCCCATTCATAGCGATACCTTCTACATCAGCGCGTTTAGCCCTGACTTCCACTTCAGCTTTATCAATCTTTAATTGATCCGGCATATTGATCGGGACCCATCGTTTACCACTATGATCCACAATACTCCAAATCCCGGTTTCAAGATCCTGATAGCTTATCTTTCCCTTAATGATCATAAGTCTTAGCAAGTTTTTCGATCTGATCAGTGAGCTGCATTATCAACGCGGACTGCTTCTTAATCGTTTCATTTAAGTCAGGTAGGTTTACCTGTTGATGATCAAATCTTGAAATAACGGAGGAGACTTTCCAGATCTCCAGTATTTCACCAATATTCAAACGGTATGGCTTATACTTGGGGTTATCCGAATGTAACATCACATGCCTATGGCGCTCTAGATGATTTTCCACTCGTTTTACCACCACCCCGGATCTGGTAACCAGTACAAACACATGATCATCTACCACAAAATGATTCCAGTGTAGGGGTGAGACATAGTTGCAGACTACAATGTCTCCATCCTGAAGGTTAGGATGCATGCTATCTCCCTGCACGTCGAAAGAACGTAATCTTTCCTGCTGATGCGTGCTTCCTGGTAAGCGATACCTGGGTAGGTCACTAAAGAAAGTTGCCTCAACACGCTCATGGCAATAACCTGCTTGTGCCGGAGTAGGTACATGGACGATCAATTCCTCTCCTTTCTGGTCTTCCACTAGCGTCAATGTGTTGACGGTGGAAAGTGCCTCTTCATCCACAAACATATCACCCTTGCCGGTATAGAGGAACATAGGGTTTAGGCCAAAGGTATCATAGGCGCGCCTAATCACGTCGAGAGGGACATCTCGCTTCCCTTTTATGATTTCGCTTAAATTCTGTGGATGATATTGTAACGCCAACGCAAACTGACGGCTGGATTTTACCTTCCCTTCTTCCTTGAGTTGAAGATGACACTGGACGAATCGTTGGCTGACAATACTGGCCATGGTATAGTTTGGTGCAATCCCCCCAAATATATAATATATTTATAATATATACGAAGGAGCTTTCTATTACTCCGTATTGCCGTTTTTTAGTATCCATTCGTAAGCCGCAGAAAAAGCCAGGGCCCAGGGCGAAACTTCATCCTTGCGATCTTTGGGGTAGTTGGCCCAATTCCAGGGATAAAAGGAACGCTCAATATGTGGCATAGTCGCCAGGTGTCGACCATCCTTACTTACCAGCATCGCACAATTGTAGTCACTTCCATTCGGGTTAGATGGATACTCGGCATATGCATAGGTAGCTGCTATTTCGTAGTGATCCTCTGCTTCCGGCAACAAGAACTTGCCCTCACCATGCGAAATCCATACGCCTAACGTACAGCCCTGCAAGGGAGCCAACATGATACTGACCGAATCCTGGACAGTAACCGACGTAAAAGCACTTTCATGCTTGCCTGAATCATTGTAGGTCATGCGTGAAGGCTTTTCATCATTAGGATTTATCAGGTCCAATTCAAGAAAGAGCTGACATCCATTACAAATCCCGACACTCATAGTATCCTCTCTTTCGAAAAACGCATTAATCACCTGACGTGCTTTTTCATTGTACTTGATAGCACCAGCCCAGCCTCTGGCCGATCCCAGCACATCACTATTCGAGAAGCCTCCTACTGCACCAAGAAATTGTATGTCTTCCAATGTCTCACGACCATTTATGATATCAGTCATGTGTACATCACGCACTTCGAATCCTGCCTCACTCAGGGCATTTGCCATTTCACGTTCTGAATTACTACCCTTTTCTCTCAAAATTGCTGCCTTGGGTCTCAAGCTGGTTCCTGCTATTCGTTGACCGTTCCAGGTGTCAGGAAATTTATAACGAAGTGGCTGGGACTTAAAATTTGTGTAACGCTCCTTTGCCAGTGTGGGGCTGGTCTGATATGAGTCCAGGAGATATGAGGTATGATACCATACATCCCTGTACCAATCCACATTCAGGCAGTAATACTTGCCATGAAAGGATATCCCCATTTGATTGCCTTCAAATGGACTTCCAATGGGATAATGTCGGACCTGGCTGGCTTCCAGGAAAGCCTTGAGATCTCCCTGAGCTGTGTCCTGTACAACCATACCAGGAGCTTCTGAGAAAAGTGTGGCAACAAAATCATTGCCCAATGCCGAGAGATCGAGCATCATAGAAGAATCCGTTTCCGGAAAACACATCTCCAGCAAGGTAGTGATCAAGCCCCCTGATCCTACATCGTGTCCAGCAAGAACCCATTCATTCAGTATGGCCTCCTGCAGCACATTAAAGATGCTCTGAATTTCTTCTGGTCTCGATACTGTAGGTATTTGTGATCCCACTATATTCCGGGTTTGACCAAAAGCACTGCCTCCCAATGCAAAATCAAGGTTAGTCAATGGTATGTAAAATATGGTACCACCCTGCGGATCAAGAACGGGCTCAACTACCTTTCGGACATCTTTGCAGTGGCCCGCAGCAGACACAATGACCGTTCCAGGTGCAAGCACGGTTTTACCAGCATACTTTTGTGCCATAGAAAGCGAGTCTTTCCCTGTGGGAACATTCACGCCCAGATCAATCGCAAATTGGGAAAGTGATTCCACGGCCTCGTAGAGCCGGGCATCTTCTCCTTTATTGTTGCATGGCCACATCCAGTTGGCACTCAAAGAGACGGATTGTAAGCCCTTGCTTAATGGTGCCCATACTATATTGGTCAATGATTTTACCACTGCAATTTTCGCCCCTTCGCCGGCATTAATTAAGCTCGACACCGGAGCATGTCCGATTGAAGTTGCAATACCATCTTGTCCCTTGAAATCAAGGGCCATCACTCCACAATTATTCAGTGGAAGCTGAAGAGCTCCTGCACATTGCTGCTTTGCCACTCTCCCACCTACACAACGATCGACTTTATTTGTGAGCCAATCCTTACATGCTACAGATTCCAGTCTTAAGACATCCGCCAGATATGACAATACTTTCTCACTGTCATACACATCATCTTCGAAGTTTTGGGATTGTGTTTCATCCTCCATGACCGTTTTTGGAGAACTGCCAAACATATCAGAAAGTGCCAGATCCATAGGAGTCTCACCCGAGGAACTTGAAGTAAAGGTAAAACGATGATCCCCGGTCACCTGACCCACCTCATATATGGGTGCCCTTTCTCTTGCCGCTATTCTTTCGACTAATTCTATATCGTCGGGGTGAATAATCAGGCCCATACGCTCCTGACTCTCATTTCCAATTAATTCCTTGGCACTCAACGTTGGATCACCTACGGGTAGTCGATCCATATCAATGGTTCCTCCCGTCTCTTCTACCAATTCGGAGAGGCAATTTAAGTGTCCACCGGCACCATGATCATGAATAGAAACAATAGGATTGTGATCACTCTCTACCAATGCCTGAATGGTGTTAGCCGCTCTCTTTTGCATCTCAGGATTTGATCGCTGCACGGCATTGAGCTCGATACCTGATCCAAATGCCCCGGTATCTGCTGAAGATACTGCAGCACCTCCCATACCAATGCGATAATTCTCGCCACCCAGTACTACGATTTGATCACCTTTAGTAGGCGTGTCTTTTCCACTATAAGCCAGCTTACCATATCCAATGCCACCAGCCAGCATGATTACTTTGTCAAAAGCTGTGATCTTATCATTTTCTTGGTGTTCGAAGGTAAGTAATGACCCTGCGATCAACGGCTGACCAAATTTATTTCCGAAGTCAGATGCTCCATTTGAAGCTTTAATCAGGATATCTAAAGGTGTCTGATAGAGCCATGGACGCGCCTCTATCTTCTTCTCCCAGGATCTACTGTCATCCAATCTTGGATAAGAGGTCATATAAACGGCAGTACCTGCCATTGGAATCGATCCCCTTCCGCCTGCAAGTCGGTCCCTGATCTCACCTCCCGATCCGGTGGCTGCACCGTTAAAAGGTTCAACCGTTGTAGGGAAGTTATGGGTTTCAGCCTTGAGTGATATTACTGATTCAAAGTCCTTTCTCTCATATATGGAAGGTACATCAGGTTTGGCAGGAGCAAATTGTTGTACGACAGGACCTTTGACAAAGGCTACATTGTCTTTATACGCTGAAACGATATCGTTGGGATTGGCCTGGCTGGTAGCCTTGATCATTTGAAATAACGACCTCAGTTGCTCCTTACCATCGATGATAAACTGACCGTTGAATATCTTGTGACGGCAATGTTCACTATTGACCTGCGAGAAGCCAAAGACTTCGGAGTCTGTTAGCTTTCTACCCAACCGTTTGGATAACAATTCAAGGTATGAGACCTCATCTTCACTAAGCGACAGTCCTTCCTCTTCATTGTAAGTCGCGATATCTTCAACATTGCGGATAGGTTCAGGATCAATCGAGATGTCGAAGATTTGTTGATCTAAAGCTTCGTACTTCTGCAACAACATAGGATCGTAGGATTCTTCGGTCTTAATCCTTGTGAAGGATTCTATGCGTTCAATCTGATCGATGCCCATGTTTTGAGTGATCTCAACGGCATTGGTACTCCAGGGTGTAATCATGGATGCTCTTGGGCCGATGAATGGGCCTTTTATAGACATCTCAGTGATCTGCTCACCAGCAAAAAGCCAGTGGAGACGTTCTAGAGTTTCGTTGGAGAAATTCTGGGCGGATTTTACGGCATAAATCCTGGAAGCCGGATTCCCGAAGAAGAATATCATTGCTACTTGATATTTAGCCCTTCCACTTGGTAGACGGACGTTAGGTTCACAAAGGTCAAAGGTACAGTTATATTAGAATCCTCTATATATTCAATAAGAAAAAAGGGGTAAAACCTTTCGGCCTACCCCTTTCCAGATAAATTTCTTTATTAAAGTTTATGCCTGGATGATCGCTGTAAAATCAGCTGCCTTAAGTGAAGCACCTCCTACCAGGCCTCCATCCACGTCTTCCTGTCCGAATAGTTCAGTTGCATTTCCAGGCTTCACACTACCCCCGTACAGGATGTGCATTTTACCAGCTGCTGTTGCACCATAATTAGCAGCAATCATATCCCGGATTTCTTTGTGCATATCCTGAGCTTGTTCTTTTGAGGCCGTCACACCTGTGCCAATAGCCCAGATAGGTTCATAGGCAATAATGATGTCATCAAGTGCCGCCTCTGAGAGATGAAACAGACCTTCCTGTAGTTGTTTTTTCACGTAGGAGACATGTGTTTCCTCTTCCCGGATATTGAGTGGTTCACCACAGCAGAATATCACCTTCAATCCTGCCTTCAACGCCGCATCAACCTTGGCCGCCAGTAAGGCATTATCCTCGCCAAAGTATTCTCGACGCTCAGAGTGTCCCAAAATGACGTAGTCAATATCAATCGAAGTCAGCATAGGAGCAGATATCTCTCCGGTATATGCACCTGATTCTTCCTGATGACAGTTTTGAGCTGCCACCTGGACTTTGCTTCCAGCAGTAATTTCTTTTACAGCTGACAGAAACACAAAAGGGACACCTAATATGACTTCTGTATCTTCAGGTATTTCTACGGCGCTGATTGCTTTAGCCAGCGCTTCGGCTTCAGCCTTTGTGTTATTCATCTTCCAGTTACCGGCGGCAATTTTTTTTCTCATAGGGATAAGTTTATTATTTCGTTTGATCGATAACACAAATCGTGATATCTTAATAAGGTCGCAATTTTAGGTACAAAAATTGAAAATATAAAATTGAGTTCTCATCGAGCTGATCTTCTCGTTCATTCGCACCGACACACTTCGCAGGATCACGTTCATCGATGAATTTTAATAATCACTCGTTTTTCAATTGTTGTAACATGTATGGCATTATTTTCGTCCGAGTATTAAACGAACCGCCTTTTAATTTCAAATAAACTTGACATTGATGATGGCTGAAGGCAGATTAAGTTCAGGAATCGAACCTTTTAGTGGCACCTGGACTCAACAGCATATGTTACATCTCCTGCGAAGATGTTCGTTTGGGGTCAGCAAATCCCAACTTGATTATTTCTCGAGTCTCTCGCTTGAAGAATCCGTCGACACTTTGCTCAATAGTGCAGTGGCTCCTTCCCTGCCAGTGAACGATTATAATAGTGCCGACCTTTCTGATCCAGACGTACCTTTTGGTGAAACCTGGATTAACGAAACCAATCGAGACAATCCCGATCTGGTATCTGCACGTATTGTTTCGCTGAAAAGTTGGTGGATCAATAATATGCTCCAGGAGACCACCTCTATTCAGGAGAAGATGTTGTTTTTCTGGCACAATCACATCGTAACACAATCCTGGGACATATTCTGGCCCCATCTCACCTACCAGCATTTTGAACTCCTGCGAAAGCATAGTTTGGGGAATTTCAAAGAATTAATTCGCGAAGTGACCCTCGATCCACAAATGCTTTTATACCTCAATGGGGCACTCAACAACCGGGAAGTCCCAGATGAGAACTATGCCAGAGAACTCCAGGAACTGTTTTGTATTGGAAAAGGTCCGGATGCCAATTTTACGGAATCTGATGTACAGGAAGCCGCACGTGTATTGACAGGTCATTCCATTGACTGGGAAGCAGGAGGTACATATCTCTATCGGGGCTATTGGCATGATGAAGGTGATAAGCAATTTTCATCCTTTTACAATAACACGGTTATCACTGGAAAGTCAGGTGATGCTGGAAAAGACGAAGTAGATGAGTTGTTGGAGATGATTTTCGATAACAATGAAGTGGCGTCCTTTATAGTCCGCAAATTGTATCGCTTTCTGGTGTACAGTCACATCGATGATGCAACAGAAATGAATGTCATCCAACCCTTGGCTGAAATATTCCGTGCAAATGATTACGAAATAATGCCCGTTGTAAGGACATTACTCTTAAGTGCTCACTTTCATGAGGAAGCCAACCGCGGTGCACAGATAAAGAATCCGCTGGACTTTCTTCTGGGATTTTGGAGGACATTTGGAGTCAAGATGCCAGAAGAAGCTACAGTCAGAAATCGATATGAGATCCGGAGCAGCATGCTATGGACCATGTCAAATATGGGTCTTGAGGTAATGGATCCTCCAAATGTCGCAGGCTATCCGGCGTATTACCAGTTTCCGTCATTTGATAAAAACTGGATTACTACTGATACCGTCACCAACCGGGCACTGACGACAGACTCCTTCATATACTGGGGTTTTTGGTCTCAGAATGTATTAACTACCGTCGATTTACTGCAGCATTTGAGCGAAAGAGAAAATGTTTCTGATCCTTATGGTCTTGTCGATGAGTTGGTCATGTTGCATCTGGGACACCCTGTTTCAGAGACTATCCGTGAAAGGATGGTGGGTATCCTTTTAAGTGGCCAGCAGAATCCAGGATACTGGACGGGAGCATGGTATGAGTATGTTGATAATCCCACCGATGATATGAAGCGGATGACGGTCGAAATCCGGGTAAAAGTTTTAATGCAATTTCTTCTTCAACTCTCCGAGTACCACCTAATCTAAAAGACAGCTATGAACAGGCGTAAATTTCTAAAACATGCAACCCGAACGAGTCTATTGCCCGCTATGCTACACGGTACCGGCCTGGCTGCATTTGCAAAATCTCCGCTGTACCGTTCGCTTTATCAAAGTGCGGAGGATACTGACAGAGTGCTTGTCTTAATATATCTCGGTGGTGGTAACGATGGTCTCAACACGGTGGTCCCTATGGATCAATATGCAAAATTGAATGCCGCAAGACCCACAGTAATTCTTCCGGAGTCAAGTCTCCTGTCACTCTCCGGAGTCAATAACAACAAATTGCATCCTTCCCTTACTGGATTTCGCAATCTCTATGATGATGGTAGATTGGGTATCATCCAAAATGTAGGGTACCCTGATCAAAACTACTCACACTTTCGATCTACTGATATCTGGATGACAGCCGCGGATAGCGACGAGGTACTACCCACTGGTTGGCTCGGCAGATACCTTAATACAGAATACCCAAACTTCCCGGTAGACTATCCCAATGAAGATGTACCGGATCCACTGGCGATCGAAATAGGGTATAATTTATCTGTCGCTTTTCAGGGCCCGGTGGCTGGTATGGGAATGGTAGTTGGAGATCCTGAGTGGTTTTATCAATTGGTCAATGATGTGGATGAAGAAACACCAGACACCAAAGCCGGAGAAAAACTGGAATATGTCCGGCTAATCACCAAGCAATCACAAGTGTATGGCGAGGTAATACGAGAAGCAGCAGCTCGGGTGTCGCAGCAAGCTTCTTACCCACAGACAGAACTGGCAGAACAGTTAAAAATCGTAGCAAGACTAATTGCAGGAGGTCTGAAGACCAGACTCTACATGGTAAGTATCCATGGATTTGATACTCACGATAGCCAGGTGCTCCAGGGAGATCACACACAGGGAGAGCATGCCAACCTCCTCCGTGAATTAGGTGATGCGGTCGAGGCCTTCACCAAAGATCTGAAGCAGCTGAGTATCTCGGATCGGGTCATGGGTGCCACCATTTCTGAATTTGGAAGAAGAATCATTTCCAATGGTAGTAATGGTACCGATCACGGTGCGGCAGCACCTATGTTTGTATTTGGCGAGCAGGTGGCTGGGGGCATTTATGGAAACAATCCGGTCATACCTGTGAACCCCGAAGTGAATGACAATTTGGCCATGGAAGTCGACTTTCGGTCTGTCTACGCTACACTATTAAAGAACTGGTTCTGCACCGATGAGAGTGCATTGCAATCATCTCTTCCGGGAAACCTGGACCTGCTGCCCATCATAAGTAGCAGTGCATGTCTTAGTACCTCCATCCAGGATCGAAATAAGCATGCTGGCAGCTCTTATGTAGATGTTTACCCCAATCCAGTGGTAGACATGGCAAGAGTTGAATTCACAGGTTCGGGGGAATACTTGCGCATTGACCTGGTGTCGCAGTCAGGAGTCATACTTAAGAATGTTATACAAGGTAGATTTAGCCGGGAAAAACACGTTGCCACTGTGCCTGTGCATGATTTGCCTGCGGGATTGTACTATGTACGATACAAAGATCGACATATCACACAATCGAAGTCAATCGTAAAGTATTAGTTCTCTGCGGTACTCTTGATGTTATTGGTGAGATCGATGTCGGCAAGCCTGCGCGTAGGATCTATCGTGATCACATCTACTTCACTAAATGGATAAGGTAATGTAAAAGTATACGTGGGATTGGTCCATTGCCAGTCCGGTAGCACCTGATAATCAATTTCTCCATCCGTTACTTTTTCATTTCTCATGACCACCAGGGGAATAGTATACCATTCTACACTGCCATCTTTCAGGCGCACTTCTAAGTCAACGGGCATGGGCATGTGGCCTTTTCGTTCTAAGTCCACTCTTGTTGAGTCGCCTGCAGGTTCCAAGGATGTGATGCTGTAATCAATGAATTTCGTAGTATTTACAAAGTAGTTATGATACCAGTCTAATTGCATTCCAGACACTTCTTCAAATACTTTGAAGAAATCTGAAGGAGTGGGATGCTTGAACTTATACTTATTGAAAAACTTACTCAACCCTCTTTCAAAGTCTTCCTTACCGACAATGTACTCCAACTGATGTATCAGTACATTGCCTTTTGAATACACTGCAATGTTGTAGATTCCATTTGCATTATAGTGATCTGCATGCGTACTGAGAGGCTCTTCCAGACCGGAAAGAACTAATCGTTTGTAGCCATCATAGGCACCTGCATATAGAAATTCCTGAAGTCGTCCATTTAGGATCCCCAGTTTACGTAATTCTTGTTGGATGTAAAGATCACCGTAGCTGGCAAAGCCTTCATCCATCCATCCATGATATCGTTCATCGGTTCCGATCACTCCCTGAAACCAACTATGCATTATTTCATGAAGGCAACTTCCTACCAGGCTGCCAAGGCTATTTCGCTCTCCCGTTACCAACGTAGCCTGGGGATACTCCATTGCATAGTCACCTCCCTGAATAAAGCTAAAATCCCTATAAGGATACTTCCCAAATCTGGCCTGGGCAATTTCAAAGCTTTTCTGCATGACCACCGGCAGAGCTTCCCATATGTCACGAGTCCTTCTATTGTCCTGATAAAAGAAATGAAGTGTGATTCCATCTATAGTTTCAACAGTCGTGTGAGTATAATCCGGATCTGCCGCCCAAACAAAATCATGTACGTTTTGTGCCTTGAAGTGCCAGGTAAGCATTCCCTCCCTGGTCTTCTTCACCTTTTCATCACTATACCCACGGCCAATGGAGGATGCATTTTCCAGGTGTCCTGTAGCACCTACCGTATACTTTTCATCGAGAGTGATTTTGACATCAAAATTTCCAAATGGAGCGTAAAACTCTCTGGCAACGTAAGGATCAGCATGCCACCCATTGCGGTCATATGCCGCCATCTTGGGATACCATTGCCCCATGGAATAGGCAATACCCTCGGCATTGTCCCGGCCATTACGTCTTATCTGAATAGGTACCTGACCATAAAACTCCATTTCGAGCATCACCACTGAATGAGGTAAGATCGGTTCGCTAAGCAATACTTCCAGCACGGTACCCTGTTCTTTGACTGATTGTGCCTTACCCTCAAGTTTGAGGGACTTCACGTGCAGATGACCTTCCTCCTCGGGCTTGAGATGAAATATTCGGTCTCCTACCCTTCTATCAGGATCTGGAAGGTTTCTGGATCGCACGTCCATCATACTTCCTGGTTGGAAGGCATTGAAATAAAGATGGTAGTAAACCTGATTAAGTGTATCTGGTGAATTATTATAGTAGAATAGTCGCTGTGTACCCGTAAAATTATGCGATTCAACATCTAAATCAATCTCCATCCGATAATCTACCTTTTGTCGCCAATCCTGTCCGTGCATTTGTGCATTCAGGATAAACAAACCTACTATCAGGAGAGAAATCGTTTTAACAATCATAACTATGACACTATTATTAGTTGACCCTACGTATCGTAATAAGAAAATGCCTTCTTAAACCTTGAAAACCATCCATACTTTTTCCCAAAGTACCAGGTGTAGACAACAAGGGAAATCATAAAAAATATCAGCATCCACTCCAGGTTGAATTCCTGCACTCTAAAAAGAGCCGGCGTTTGAAGTGCCGATGCATCAAAAGTAACGATAGCCGCTCCATAGATGTTCGTCGCTGCGTGCATGCCCAGCATCAGTTCCAGTCTATCATCCAGTACCGTGACCACCCCAGCAAAAATGCCAAAGCCTATATAATAAAACATCATACGACCAAATCCAAATTCACTTACCTCGGGGTTTGCAAGATGCAGCAGACCAAATAGTACACCTGTGACAATGACTGCCAACCATTTACTTTTACTTGCTGATCCAATCACCTGCATAAGATACCCTCTGAAGAATATCTCTTCGAATGAAGTCTGGATTGGCAGAAAAAATAAGGCCACCAGGAGTAATGGAAAGAATGCTCCGGCGTCAAACTGAAAAACATAGTTTGCCGGGTGCGTCA
>JAUILM010000797.1 GCA_030432855.1 Bacteroidia bacterium | reverse complement strand
GCAGCCAATCGACCTGTGAAGTTCTTACACAGAGCGGTACTGTCGGGCTCATCCGATGCAATGCGCGACATGCTGGACAGAGCGGACCTTCCCTCCACCACATTAACTGAAGTGAAGTTTAATTGGTCACACGGACATTCATCACCCAAGCTTATGATCACGCATGCGAGCGAGTCCGGTGAAGTAAATACGGGATACTGGCAGCCGACACCCGAGAACTACCGAATACAATGGATGATCCGCAATGAAGATTTCTGGATTTTACGTTGGGGAGATCCCGATTTCATCCGAAATCACATTGCCTACAATGATGCACCATACGTCAATGGCTATCACATTGGATCAGAAGGATATATTCCCGCCTATGATTATTTCACCCGGGACAAAAACGGAGCGTCGTGGAAATATGCCTTTGAACGCCAATGGCTGTTTTATGCTACCTGGGGGCGACTTCTCTACGATGTGAATACTTCCGACCCAGTCTTTGAAAAAATGGCTTCAGACAAATATGGATCCACTAACGGTCCATTGCTATTTGATGCGTTTAAGCATGTAAGCAGAATGCCATTGCAACTTGCCACCTTTTTCAAAGCCACCTGGGATTATACACTATACTCAGAAGGGTTTATGGCACCCATGCATGCTGAGCGGTACGGGATCAATGACAAAGTGCATCCTTTTATTTCCATTGATGAATTGATTCATCACCAGACACTTGACACCTCCTATCTGTCCATCATCGACTATGTGAAAATGTTGGAAAGAGGACATAGCCCTCCCAATACTGTCATAACTCCCGACATGCTGGCAAATCAATTGATCGCTGATGCCGAACGAGGAGAAATGCTTGCCCATCAAATCGAGCAAAAAACACGTAACATCTCTTTCGACTTACAGCAAGAGCTGGCCGACATTCATATCTGGTCAGGACTGGGAAGATATTTTGCCACAAAAATCAAGGCGGGGATCTTACTAGCCAGAGGTCGTATGTCCCAAAGCGCAGAGGATAAACAAGAAGCCGTAAAGTATCTGGAAGAATGTCTTACCATTTGGAAAGAACTCAGCCAAACCGGTGATAAACACTATCGTAGGGTACCATACTGGGAAAGCCGGGTCTTCGGTTTTGAAGACCTGTCACTCAATTATTTTTCCTGGTCGCACCTTATACCAGAAGTGGAACGTGATATACTCATTGCCTCCGAGTAACGCTGGCTGGAACTAACCAATTACTATTTGTTTGTACCTTGCATCAGTCCAGGGTTCATCTGAAAAAACATGTCATGAGATATACGTATACCCTATTTCTAATGCTGGCAGTGGCACTCGTAGTTTGCAGCTGTGAGGAGTCCAGGCCTTCTCAGGAGAGACCGAAAGCACAATCAATTTCTCAGGAAAGTGGATCCTGGATCCCACTCTTTAATGGAATTGACCTGGATGACTGGATCGCCAAAATCCACCACTATGAATCCGGCGACAATTTTGGAAACACTTTTCGTGTAGAAGATGGCATAATTAAAGTCCGCTATGATCAATATGGTGAGACTTTCAATGATCGATTTGGACATCTGTATTACAAAACTCCGTTTTCTCACTATCATCTGGTGGTAGAATATCGCTTCACTGGAGAACTGTACCCGGGAGCTCCCGAGTATACACTTTTGAATAGTGGTGTGATGTTTCACTCTCAGGATCCTCGTACCATGCCCAAGGAACAGAACTGGCCCATCTCCGTAGAGCTTCAATTCCTGGCAGGCCTTGGCGATGGTCAACCTCGAGCCACAGGCAACATGTGCTCTCCAGGCACGCATGTGGAACATAATGGTGTCCTTGTGGAGGATCATATCATTGAATCCTCTGCTAAGACGTACGACAAAGATGCATGGGTGAGAGCTGAATTAATCGTCCATGGGGATTCATTAGTTACTCATATCATAGAAGGAGACACCGTCCTGCAATATTCCAAACCACAAATTGGAGGCGGTGTAGTAGAGAGATACGATCCTGATGTCAAGGTAGATGGAACACCACTAAAAGAAGGCTACATTGCACTACAAAGTGAGGGACAGCCCATTGATTTTCGCAAAGTGGAAATAAAATTACTGGACTAAATTACTCTTCTTTAATTCTCCTCTTTTTAATATCCAACATAATACCGATTCGGTACTGGATACGACTCAAAGGATAGAGTCTGTCACCAAAATATACCTGAGACATACTATGAGCAAAGCTCAATCCGAATATTGTCTTTAAGTTTGCTTTTATATCGTGCTCTACAAAAAACTCAATCGATAAAAAATTTAGATCACGATCAAATGATGTTGTCGTTAATTCGAAGGCACTTGTAGTAAACGCGTCAATTATTCTCAATGCATTGAGCCTTGTGACACGTTGGTATTCATATCCCAGCACACCTCCAGCAGCCCAAACGCCGTAATCTTTCACCAAACCTACGCCTAGAGGAATACTTAGATAATTGCTTTCCATCCCCAGATCATACGATTGTCCATGGACATCATAAACACTAAACAATTCATATGTCTTTAATCCTGCAGATAAAAAAATATGATTGCGAATGTACTTTTGATATCTCAGACCAATACCAGCACGTACCAGATCTGTCGCACCGGAAGTTTGCAATGATTGGACAGCCGGAGGAACAGGGCCATGGGCGATAAAAAGATCAAGACCCAATGACTGCTGTGCAGAGCCATTCAGAGTGCTGAGTAGCACAAGACAAGTAAAGAGTGTTCGCATGTTGGGGAGTTTTATTTAAAATATTTATAGAAAAGCCATTAATCCCATTTTCATATCAAAACGATTTAAACTGAAAATTCGATTTTCGGCTCTCAACTTTCCAATGCCATGCTGGTAACCCACTCCCAGGACAGAATAAATAAACTCATTAATTTTTCTACGAAATTCAACTTCTGTTGCAACGCTAAAATGATCGATTTTTAAATTCTGACCATGAATCTGATCAATAGAACCAAACAGGTCATGTCCTTCGATAAAATATACTTCGTAATTATGCAAAAATGACCAGTCAACACCGGCAGCAATAGCAACTTGCCA
>JAUILM010000796.1 GCA_030432855.1 Bacteroidia bacterium | reverse complement strand
TCGCGAAATTGCTCAGGAGATTGCATCAAAGACCGGCAGACTTGCCACAAGCCTTAAGAACCATGGCATTGATGTGGTCAATCAGAACTACTTTGATACCATTAGCATAAAGATGCCCCCTGCAGATATGGAACAACTGAAGGAGAAAGCAGAAAGATCGGGCGTCAATTTCTATTATAGAGATCGAGATATCATTCAGATTTCACTTGACGAGACCGTAGACTATGATGATCTTAAAAATATCGCTGCCATTTTTGATATCTCTCTGCAGAGTGTCAGCGGTGATACTGGGATCTCTAAGACCTTACAGAGAAGTTCTTCTTTTCTCCAACATGAGGTCTTTCACAGATATCAGACGGAGACAAATCTGATGCGATATATCAAAGGCCTTGAAAACAAGGATTTATCGCTCACTCATGCTATGATTCCTTTGGGATCATGCACAATGAAACTCAATGCAGCTACTCAATTGATTCCGGTCAGCTGGCCAGAGTTTTCTGACATCCATCCTTTTGCACCTGAAAATCAGGTGGAGGGATATTTAGAGATCATTGACGAACTGGGTCGTGATTTGTGCAAAATCACCGGACTTGCAGCCTGTTCTTTTCAACCTAATTCAGGAGCACAAGGTGAGTATGCAGGTCTGATGGCAATCCGTGGGTATCATCAACATCATGGCAACACGGATCGAAATGTCACCCTCATTCCGTCATCAGCGCATGGTACGAATCCTGCGTCTGCTGTGATGGCCGGGATGGAGGTGGTCATCGTGAAATGTGATGATGAGGGCAATATAGATGTGGAGGACCTGAAGACCCGAGCCCAGGAGCATAGTGATCGATTGGCTGCACTCATGATCACCTATCCTTCTACTCACGGTGTCTTTGAGGAGGGTATCAAAAAGGTTTGTGCTTTGATTCATGAACATGGTGGACTGGTTTATATGGACGGAGCCAACATGAACGCACAAGTAGGTCTAACCAATCCCGGGGTAATCGGTGCTGATGTATGTCATCTCAATCTACATAAGACCTTTGCAATCCCTCATGGAGGGGGCGGTCCGGGGATGGGACCCATCTGTGTTAATGAAAAACTCGCACCTTTCCTGGCTGGCCACATTACGACCAATGATGCATCGACTTCTACCGGATCGGTCTCAGCGGCTGCATATGGTAGTGCCAGCATTCTTCTGATTTCATATGGTTACATTAAGATGTTGGGTACTTCTGGTTTGCTGGAAGCAACTAAAATTGCGATCCTAAATGCAAATTACATACGGGCTCGTTTGCAGAAGTATTATGACGTCCTGTATACGGGCGAAAATGGGTTCTGTGCTCATGAGTTAATACTTGACCTCAGACCTTATAAATCATCGGGCATAGGAGCTGAAGATGTTGCTAAGCGATTGATAGATTACGGGTTTCATGCACCTACACTTTCCTTTCCTGTGCCGGGGACATTGATGATTGAACCTACTGAAAGTGAGGATAAAAGTGAACTTGATCGCTTTTGTGATGCAATGATTGAAATCAAAAACGAAATCGATGAGATTGCCAGAGGAGACTATGCACAGGAATCAAATGTCCTCGTTCATGCACCTCATACAATTGATTGCCTGGTCAGCGACTCCTGGACGTACCCATATTCTCGTGAGAAAGCAGCCTACCCACTTCCCTGGTTAAGGCATCAACATAAATTTTGGCCTTCCGTCAGAAGGGTCGATAATGCCTATGGAGATCGGACACTGGTATGCACATGCCCACCTATAGAGTCGTACATGGACAATGAAGAAGTATGATAGTTGTAACGGGTGCCGCAGGTTTTATTGGTAGCTGTCTTGTAAGTCGACTCAATCGGGAAGGTTTCAGTGACATTATTATTGTTGATGATTTCTCAAGTAAGGAGAAGCTGAAAAACCTGGGAGATAAATCAATAGCTAGCCTGGTACACAGAGATCATTTTCATTCGTGGTTGGATAAGCATCACGATAGAATTGATCATATATTTCACCTGGGAGCCAGAACCGATACTACGGAGAAGACTACAGAAATATTCGATATTCTTAATCTCAACTACAGCAAGTCCGTATGGAAGCAGTGTTGTCAATATCGTATACCCTTGACTTATGCCTCCAGTGCGGCTACCTATGGCGATGGGCAGAAAGGATATGAGGACAATCATTCGCTACCCATGGAGCTTAGGCCATTAAATCCATATGGAGATAGTAAGAATGAATTTGATAAATGGGCACTCGAGCAGGAAAATCAACCACCTCAATGGGTTGGATTTAAATTCTTCAATGTCTACGGACCTAATGAATATCATAAAGGACGGATGGCGAGCGTCATATTCCACGCCTTCAATCAGATAAGGCAGACAGGAGGAATGAAGCTTTTCAGATCACATAACCCTAAGTATAAGGACGGTCACCAAAGCCGTGACTTTATATATGTCAAAGATATCACAGAAATGTGCCTGTATGCACTCCAGCATCGTTGTAAGAGTGGCTTGTATAATGCAGGGACTGGAACTAGTCGAACATTCCTTGACCTCGTGAAGGCAACCTTCAATGCAATGTCCATCGAACCAGCTATTTCTTTTATCGATACACCAATCGATATTAGGGAAACATACCAATATTTTACCGAAGCTACCATGGATAAGTGGAGGCAGACTGGTTATACCCACTCGTTCACGGGTCTTGAAGAAGGCGTGACTGAATATGTAGAAAAATTTCTCATGTCAGACGGTTACCTGTAAGTCACTGAGTATTTGCTTAATTTTCAGTATCTTTAGTCATCCTGTAGAATCGTTTTAGGAGTTATCCAGGCAACTAGAAGATTGATCCAGATTTTTTGATTGTCACTTTCTGACCCGTTAATAATGGGAGGGATAACTGAATTCCTTCATACTTTTTTGACCCCAAATTTGAAACTCATCGCATAGATAGGTGATAGGGTTTTAATACATCTGTAAGAAAAGAAGTTCAGTATGAATACTCTGCGTGTTCTAGGTATGGTATTATTTATCGTTGGTGCAGCTCTCGCCATTCTTGATCTACTTGACGTAATT
>JAUILM010000795.1 GCA_030432855.1 Bacteroidia bacterium | reverse complement strand
TGTTGACTTACGTAAAAGAAAATAGACTCCAGAAAGGCGCACTACAGATTATTCTTTCCGGTGATCGCCCTTTTCGTAAAATGCAATTCAAGGATGTTGAATATTTCTTTTTGGACGGTAGACCTCTCAATCTCGAGGAGAATGATTATTCTCCTGTAGAAATGCCATTTATTAGCCAAAATATTGACCGTGTGGTAGGACCTGTGACAGATGAAATGACTGAAGCACAAAAGGTTCGGTTGAAGGAGTTTGTTGATCACTGCCATAATAAAGGATTTAAGGTCAGATGCTGGAATACTCCCGATAATGTGACTACATGGAATCAACTACAAGAAGTGGGTGTCGATTTAATAAATACCGATTTATTAAAACCCCTTCGCGCTCATTTATATAGATAATTTTTTAAAGGATGTTTTATTTCAAATCTTTGAGGATTCTATTTATTATTTTCTCTGCTTTTTGTATGATGGACTTATCAGCACAGGAGCGACCTGTGGATCTGGTTCGGCCATTGGTGGATGCAGCCAATTCACGGTGGTTTTATTTTAATTCTGCTACGCGTCCCTTTGGTATGGTTAATCTAAGTCCGGACATGAAAATCGACGGGGCATGGGAAAGCGGCTATCGATACAATTTAGATTCGATCCGATCCATAAGTCATATTCATGCCTGGCAATTATCGGGTATTCCGGTACTCCCTGTGACGGGTGACTTTAAAGGTCACTTAGGTCCCGATGTCTACCGATCTAAGTTTTCGCATGCAAATGAAGAAGTAAGACCGGGTTACCATCAATTCTTTTTAGAGGATTATGGTGTGAATGTGGAACTGACTTCGACCACTCGGGTGGGATTTCACCGGTATACTTTTCCCACGGATAAAAGAGCACATATACTGTTAGATCTGACAACGCCACTGGGGCCGAGTACCACCGAGCGGGGTTATTTTAAAAAGGTATCCGATACAGAGATTGAAGGCTGGGCCTTGATGGGTCCTACCCGTAGGAGACCCAAATCCACTTATGTCTATTATGTTATTCAACTGGATCAGGCTGCAGACGAGATTTCTGCCTGGCAAGATGGATCCATCATTGGTGAAATTGAATCACTTAAAGGGCCTGGAATCGGCGCTTACTTCAGTTTTGAAACGCTGAGTAATCCCGTCGTGCAAATGAAGGTGGGTATTTCATACACCAGTGTACAAAATGCCCGTAATAATCTGGAGACAGAAGCCCCCGGATGGGATTTTGATGGAGTTCGCTCCGATGCCGACGAGACCTGGAATGAATGGTTGAGTAAAATCGAAGTGGAAGGGGGGACGGATACCATGCGAATGCGATTTTATACGGATTTGTGGCATGCATTGCAGGGAAGAAGAATCATAAGTGACGCGAATGGTGCCTATTGCGATATGACTGGATCTTCACCCCGAATCGGTCAGATACCTCTGGACGATCAGGGCAAACCCAAGTTTAATCACTATAATTCTGACAGTTTCTGGGGAGCACAATGGACCCTAAATACGCTCTGGCATTTGGTCTATCCACGTGTTAGCGAGGAGTTTGTAAATTCCATGCTCCTGATGTATCGGGATGGTGGAATGATTCCCAGAGGTCCTTCTGGTGGCAACTATACTTATGTCATGACGGGAGCATCCTCCACACCTTTTATCGTATCAGCTTATCAGAAAGGGATACGAGGATTCGATATTGACCTTGCTTTCGAGGGGCTGGTGACTAACCATCTACCGGGCGGTATCATGTCAAAAGCAGGCTACGAACATGACACTTATCTGGGTGGAGGCCTGGAATTTTATGTGGACCGTGGCTATGTACCTTACCCTTTGCCAAAGAGTGGACATAGTGCTCACGAAGATGGAGCCGGTCAGACACTAGAATACGCCTATCAGGATTGGACCCTGTCCCGCTTAGCCGAAGCTCTGGGTCGGGAAAATGATGCCTACTACTTCGGCGAACGAGCAAAGAACTATAAGAATCTTTGGATGCAGGATGAAGGGATGATGTGGATCAAAGATCTTGATGGCAACTGGGAAAAGCCGGTGGATCGTCTGCGGTACGGTCATGGCTGGGTAGAGGGAAATGCGGCTCAATTTAACTGGTGGGTGCCTCATGATGTAAATGGCCTAAGTCATTTAATGGGTGGTCATAAGTCATTTGTCGACCGACTCAATAAGGCATTTGTTGCAGCAGAAAAGCATGATTTTACTTCCGGTAAATCGCATAGCGTGGAAACGGTCGAAGAATATCGTCGCATTGAAATAAATTATGGCAATCAACCTTCCATGCATACAGCCTACTTATTTAATTATGTAGGGGCTCCCTGGCTAACGCAATATTGGAGCAGGAGGGTAGTGCAAGACGTGTATTCCGGAGTCTCACCTCAATACGGGTATAGCGGTGATGAGGATCAGGGACTCATGGGTTCTCTGGCTGTACTTATGAAAATTGGATTGTTTTCTATGAAGGGTGGCTGCGATATCCGACCCATATATGAGTTGGGAAGCCCCATTTTTGATAAGGTGACCATACATTTGGATTCAGACTATTATACAGGCTCAACATTTGTTATTGCAGTGGATAAAAATGGACCCCAACGACCATATATCAAAAGTGCCAGTTTAAATGGACAAGCCTGGGGTAAAAGTTTCATCTATCACGAAGATCTTGTCAAGGGAGGAGTATTGAATCTTAGCATGGCAAAAAAAGCCAATAAGAAATGGGGGATTTCATTGGCTGATCTACCACCATCTATGACTTCAAACTAGTCTTCACTTGAAAGAAAGAACTTCAACTGAAGTAGGTTTAAAATGGACATTACTCCTGTTGAGTAGTCTCACGATTATGTCCATTATTACCATCTCTCCGGCACTGCCGGGTATGTATCAGCATTTTATTACCAGTCGCAATGCTGACTTTCTGGTGAAGTTGATGGTAGCTCTTCCTTCACTATTTATTGGTCTCAGTGCTTATGTGATTGGACCCTTGATTGATCGGTATGGTCGACTTCGATTTCTTCCTCTGGCGCTTGTATTATATGCGGTTGCTGGTACTGCAGGTTT
>JAUILM010000794.1 GCA_030432855.1 Bacteroidia bacterium | reverse complement strand
AGATGCTCTTACGGCAGCTACTTCTTCCGGACTGACTACTGAGGCATCATTCCCAAAATTAGTACGAACGAAGGAAGCCACTGCAGCAACCCATTCATCAGAATTGTCAGCCATAGGTACCATAATGCCACCGGTATATGTTGTCCCCTCAATTTCTCCCATAAGTCCTCGTAGTACCACTTTCAATAGATAGTCTGGATGGTCTACCATTCGAGTAGAGTTTGATAGGGAAGGAGCCATCAACATATCTCCGACCGGAGTACCTGTGCCCTGTTCTCCATGGCATGTGATGCAAAGCTCGTTATAGATTTCCTGCCCCCGGTTGATCACTACTTGTTCCTCCTCAGAATACTCAGTACGGGGAGCAAAAAAGCCCGGTCTGGCCGTTGGATTAAGTACTTCCTTACCCACGATCTGAACACCTCGCTCAGGGTATCGATTCATGGCGATGTTGATGGCAGCCTCACGGCCCTCTACTTTGAGGAAGCCCAGGGTCATCATAGCCTGGATTACGACTTCAAAGTCAGGATCTTTCGTAAAATTTAGGTAGTCCTTTCCGAGTGATTTATCACCATTTTTAAATATTGTCTCACTTACCCTGATCGCCATCTTTCTTATATCCGGATCCTCGTCTCTGAATAGTTTGTCAATTACATCCTTTTCCAATGTCCCTAAACCTTCCAATGTCCACATGGCATGGTATCGGGCCAGTTTGTTTTCGTGATGTAACGCCATATCTTTCAATGCTGGAGTCACTGTAGTGTCCCCCCGGTAGATCAACTCCTGCTGCGCGAGATCACGCCAGATTCCATTAGGATGTGTGAGGTGACCTACGATTTGGTCCGGCGTTTCGTCCAGCATGCGAGGTTGTGTTTCATCTCTTCCAAGACCTTCATAGGTGATCCGCCAGATTCTTCCCAGACTAACCACTTTATCCAGTTGATATTGCTCGATCTTTGCTCGGAGGTAGGATCCTTTCTGTGCCCACTGACCTTCCTGAATAATGCCGTGATACATATCCACAACATACATGCTGCCGTCAGGAGCGGTTGCCATATCGACGGGTCTAAATAGTGGATCCGTTGATTTCAGAAATTCGGATTTCCATTCCTGGTAATAGTTCTTGAGCTGAGTGACACCTTCTGTGACTATCGGATTACATTGCCTCACTATACGGGCAACCGGCTCACCATAGAAGTACTGTCCCTGCATAGCTTCTGGCCACATGTGTCCTCTGTACACATCATTTCCTGAGGCTCCGGTCACTTTGTTTAGAGAACCATCGGGTTGTCTTACCGCACGCATACCTCCTTGCATATCCGCCAGAAGTATAGGAGCGCCCCAGGGTTCATCAAAGCCTTCTGCAAACTGATCTTCAACTTTAAAGTTGCCGTATAGTACCGGAAACTGAAAGTAAGAGGGTAACCCACTCGAACCTCCCTGCCACCAGATTTTTCCTTCATTATCCTGCACAGCACCCCACTGGGCATGATTGAATCCCGTGTTCTCCCGAATGACCCCATTAGGTGTCTCACGGACCCTAAAGGTATTGACTGTACTGTAGAGCCAATTGTCCATACCTCGATAAAGAAATGCCTGCTGATGCTCAACATTTCCGGACCGTCCAAAATCACCGGTGAAGAACTCCTTTATGTCCGCCTTCCCATCGCCATCTGTATCTGTGTATTTATAGACATTATCCTGATTAGATTCCATGGTCAGTACACTATTTCCACCCAGCGGAAGTACAAATCGGGGAAATACAAGACTGTCGACAAAAGCAGTCCCTGTCTCATAATATCCATCGTTGTCTGTGTCTTCCCAACGTGAAATTCGGCTGATAGGATCCAACTCATTGTCAGAATCCGCCGTAAGCATATAGCTTCGAAGCTCGAGCACCCACATACGGCCATTTGCATCAAAGGTTATGGCACCTGGTTGTTCGATCTGCGGATCAGTAAGTACGGGTTCGATTTTATAACCTGGTGGAAGGATGAATTTGGACTGTTGCTCTTCCACAGAAAGAGGCGTTACCGGTGGTTTGGGTTCGAGATCAATGCCCTTCCAGTAAGGTGATTCAGGGTTGGCATTTTCAGGCATTTCAACCTTTACATAAGATTCCTGCGAATTGGAGGAACTACTACATTGATAGAATGTAATGGCTCCCAACAGCAACAAGCCGATCACATAGATGACCGCTGCATCATTGGTAAGTTTTTTCATTTTCCAGGCAACTGTTCAATTATCATGAAGTTAGAAATATAGATTGACTTCTCCACCATGAATCGGCAGATAGGCAGAATGTAACGATAAATCGATGTGATTCAGGCGATTGTCGAAAGAGCATATATTATTCAGGCGATCGCCTCAGCTTGACAACCAAAGTTTGTAAATTGATTCTACTTTCGCAGTGAAAAAGCTGACAAAGTGAATTTATGTCGGATAAGGATTGTCTAAATCAATGTAGGAAGGAAATAGAGGAAGTACTTGCTCTGGGTGACGAGCAGGGAAATGTGCGAACGAGAGATCTCGAGTATCTGATGACTGCCATTGAATCCAAATCAGGCATCAAGCTAAGTCTCTCCACATTGAAAAGAATCTGGCGATCAGATGATGATGACAGGACCCCTCAGCCTGCCACTCTTAATGCACTTGTATCTATTCTAGGCTTTGAATCATTTCAGGATTATAAATTAAGTATATCGGAGCAGGAAAATGATGAGATTCTTCCCCAGATTTCAAAGAAGCTTCCTATAGGATTTGTTGTTGCCATAGTGATCATGGGTTTGTTTACGGCCTACCGGTTTTGGAAGAATTATGAACCCCCCATAAAAATACATATTGCGGATCCGGTAAAGTTTACTGCAGACAAGACGGTGGACAAAGGGATTCCGAATACGGTGGTTTTTGAGTATGACCTCACTGGGGTGGAAGCGGATAGTTTTTTTATACAGCAATCATGGAATCCTGCCAATAAGACCTGGATTGATACTGCCAACCACTTTTATTCTTCAACCTATTATACGCCGGGATATCATATGGCTCGTCTGATGGCCAATGATTCTGTTTTGGCATAAC
>JAUILM010000793.1 GCA_030432855.1 Bacteroidia bacterium | reverse complement strand
TGGTTATCTTCTAAGCCTCCTCCCAGACTAACACTCACTACCTCCTCGGCATCAAATCCCAAATTCTTATCCTGAATAAATAACAATTGCTTGTAAAACACCAGGGTACTTGTGATCAAAAGAATAGAGCCAGCGAATTGACCTACTACCAATATCTGTCTCAAAATAATACCACCGGATTTATTGCTATCCCCTCTGCCAAAAAGACGCTGTGGAGTCATAGATGAAAGTGCCAGTGCAGGATATGATCCAGCAATCAAGGTAAGAAGCAACATGATCCCTCCCATTCCTACCATAAGGTCCCAGGCAAAAACATCTGGAATTCCAATAGATTTTTCAGCCATCGAATTAAATAATGGCATCATCGTGGCCAGGAAAAAAATCCCAAGTGCTGTGGCCGTGCATACCATCAAAGCTGCTTCCACATAGAAGCGGAGAACAAGGGTGGATTTACTGGCACCTACCACTTTACTTATACCCACCTCTTTGGTACGTTTTTGAGATTGGGCGGTAGCCAAATTCATGTAGTTAATGCAGGCGATCAACAGAATACCAAAAGCCAGGGCCATTAGGATACGCACCTGTGCAATATCGCCCTGATTGTCACTACTAAGTGAAGAGATATCCGCCGAATATAAATGTGTTTCAGAAAAAGGTTGTAGCCAAAATCGAAACCACTGATCCTGCTTTTCCACATTGCGATCCAGGACTGCATTCATCTTATCTTCCAATTCCGATAAATCCACGGGCGGTTGAAGCAGGAAGAATGTCTCGTAACTGGCATTACTCCAATATTCTCTCTTAGCCCAACCTACACTGGAGAAAGATCCCAACATAGAGGGTTGTAAGGTTGAGTTCTTTGGAAAATCCTTATAGACACCCACCACCTCCAATTCATAACTATCCAAATGAAGAATTTTACCCATTGGGTTACCATCATCAAAATACTTCTGGCTGGTGGACTCGCTCAATAGTATTTTATTAGGAGCCACCAGCATATTGTCCCGGCTGCCCTCCATGATTTCAATATCAAAGATTTCGAAGATTCCGGGATCAGCCCAAAAGACTTTGTTCTCCGCAAATTTTCGATCTTCATATCTGACAAATGCTGTCTCTCCAAAGGAATGTTCTAGAAGGCGCGTAAATGCCTGCACCTCGGGTACTTCCCTAGCCATTGTGGGGCCTACGATGTTAGGCACGGAAGCCCAACGCTCACTTTGCCCATCAAAAGTAGCCGTCAATCCAATCCGATAAATATCATCGATATTACTATGAAACTTATCAAAGGAGTTTTCCTCACGTATAAACAGGAATAGATACAGAAATATGGCAATACTCACAGATAATCCAAAAAGATTTATAAATGAGAAAAGACCATTTTTTATCAGCGTTCTCCAGGCTATTTTCAAATGATTCCAAATCATATCTTTTAATTTATTAGATTCTTCAATCAGTCCTTAAACTTTCCGCGGGGTTCGCCAGGGCTGCCGTAATACTTTGATACATGATGGCTATCATGGCAGCCAGGACAGCCGCTACTCCCACGACAATGAAAATCTCCCAGCCCACATGGGACCGGTAGGCAAATTCCTGCAACCATAAATCGGACAGATACAAAGCAACCGGTATTGATATAACAAATGCTAAAACAATTAATCGTAAATAGTCCATTGATAACATGCGCACAATACTAAATGGAGATGCCCCCAGCACTTTTCGTACCCCGATTTCCTTCGTCTTTAGATAGGTAGTATACGATGCCAGTCCAAACAACCCCAGACATGCGATGATAATCGTAATCAGCGTAAAAAGAGACAACACATTCCCGAACACTTCATCTCCTTCGTAGCTGCTTTTAAATGATGCATCAGCAAAATCATAGACAAATGTATTACCGGGAAAAACTGAATGATACTTTTCCTCGATACTCCCTATTACATTCCCAATATTTCCAGCATTTGCCTTTATAGAAATATAATTACCGGTCCCATAAAAAGGAGTAAATATGATAGGCTCAATCGCATGATGAAAGGACATCTGATGAAAATCAGGGAGCACTCCCACTATTTGCCAGTTCTTCTCAAAAATATTGAGATACTTACCTACTGCCATTTCTGGAGATTTAAACCCAAATAGTTGTGCTGCATTCTCATTGACGACAATTTTATCAATATTGGCAGGATCTACATTATGATCCTCGGCACGGAAAAATCGACCGGCGATTGGTGTTAATCCATAAGTCTCTGCATAGTCATAATCCACCGAAAGGAAACTGGACATAAAAGTACCCTGATCGGGTGCTTCCACATTTCGGATCTGGAAAACCCTGCCCATTCGATCTCCCGGTACTCTGTTGGATGTAGTGGCAGAGAGGACACCCGGTATCTGGCTTACTTCCGATTTGAAAGTATTAATACGTTCTATGAAACTGGAATCAAATCCCTCCAATTCCGGACCATCCACTATTAAAACCTGATCAATATTAAAACCAAGGTCCTTTTCATTGAGAAATCGGATTTGTCGAGAAACAATGAGTGTCCCTGCTATCAGAAGCATGGAGAGTGCAAATTGTGATACAACCAGTACTCTTCTAAGGTTTTTTCCACCCAAATTTCGATCAAAGACACCCTTCAAAACACTTGACACATGTGAGGAAGACATCAACCAGGCTGGATACAGTCCGGAGAGAATAATACCCACTAGTATGAGACCTAGCATACCCAGGAGCAGATATATATTGAGGTTACTATCACGCAACAATGAAAGTGTCCCCGGCTCCATGGACAGTAATTCAGCAAACCAGGGAGATATCAATTGAACCAGACTAATTGCTGCTACTAAGCTTAAGACATTCGCTAAAAAAGCTTCCGTCAAAAACTGTGTCATCAGCTGTCCACGAGAGGCCCCGACAACCTTTCTTACACCCACCTCTCGACTTCTTTCGATGGCTTTGACAGAAGACAGGTTTAAATAGTTTATCCAGGCAATAATTAGAATAAAGAAAGCAATGATGAGCAACCCCCAAACCGAATTTCCATTGGCCGTGGTTGCCACCTCATACTCCAGGCGATTAGAGTGTA
>JAUILM010000792.1 GCA_030432855.1 Bacteroidia bacterium | reverse complement strand
TCATTTCGATCAAAAGCAATTTGTAGGTTTAGAGGGATTTAAGACCCCCGATAAATTAGAGTATGAAGTAGAACATCGCCCCATCACCAATGAAGAGGCGCTCACCATTGAGGTAATTCAGGACCCTTCGATTCTTGAGCAGATGCTGAAAAAAACCAGGAATCTGTACCGACAAATAGAAGTCATCTCTAATATAGCGTACATCTCCGGGCTTCATCATGAAATCACCATCGAAAAGGAACCTGTCACCGTAAAAGAAATCATTAATGAGATTTATGAGGCGGCCGGTAAGCGAAAACTCTGGTCTGTAGTAAGGCAGGCAGCCGGTCTTTTGGGGAAGATCGATATAAATCTGCAGGCATCCGTAAGTACTCTATTACTCCAGCAGAAAATCATCCAGGTCGGCAAAGCTTTCAGTGACCACTCACTTATCATCCGTCCCCTTCCCTTCGGTGAATTAATGGAAAAAATAAATGAGTTCTGTCGGGATGATATGCGTGACAGGGTGCTGACTCAGGAGATACTTGTATATCTGAGCAACCTGATGAAATCGAATCCTGAGTTATTTAAAGATATCATCACAATCCGGGTCAGTTATATCATTCTTCTTATCACAGGATATATAGCCAGGGAACAGAACTTACATCAGGAAGACGCCAATGACGCACTTATGCATATGGCTCCTTCGGAGCTGGAGCTTCGGGTAAAAACGGTGCTGGAACAATACAGCGACATTGGTCAGGTACTCAAGAAGCTTGAAAGTATACACGTAGTGGACGATGGAGAAGGCCTGAAATGGGTAAATAATCTCGGTCTCGAAACCCTGGAAACGCCGGATGAAGGCTGGATGACCTGGAGACAATCCACGGGTACACTTTCGAGATTGGGCAAGCAATTTTACAAATTGGTGTGGGAACTATTAGAGCATACGGACGCAATTATCATTGGTGACAAACTGGACCCGCGCAACCGATTGGAAAGCAAGGTGGTATTGTCCGATATGACATCAGGTGAGAAGGCTTTTGAGCTGCGGATTGAGCACCTGCTTAATAAAATAATTGCTCCTGAATACAGGCAACTTACGATGGAAGCTTTAATTGTCCTTTCTCACTTTACCGAGCAAAATCCCGATCTATATATCGATGATCATGTATCATTTGATGTAATAAATGGTCATGCAGTGAGAATTGCTTTCCTGGACTATCATCCGGAACTCGAGGCAAACTATCAAGATCACAAAGCGGAAGCCTGGACTTTCTTTTATGGACTTCCTCCTGCCGAGACCAGTACGTACACTGCCAGGGCACTACAATATTTAATGGCAGAGGAACCTCAGCCCTCCGCTTAGACAACTGTCGGAAATAGCCTCCTCTCATCGGTAAAAACTAGCCATAAGTCGAAGCAAGCATTTATTTGTTTGACAAATTATATAGAAACGGATATATTTGTTTTACAAATCTAATAGTAATGACAAAAGAATTGGGAGTTTTCGAAGAACAGGTATTGTCCATTGTCGCCATGCTGGGTGACGATGTGTATGGGAAATCGGTAGTAGACGCCTTCAAAGAACAACTCCAAAAAGAAGTGAATCTTAGTTCTGTCCATGTAACATTGTACAGGCTACAGGATAAAGGCCTTGTGAAATCAAGAATGGGTGGAGCTACCAACGACCGTGGCGGACGTAGAAAACGATTATTCACCATCACTAATACCGGCCTGGCTACACTGCAACAAATGAAGGACGCCCGAGAAAGCCTCTGGAAATTCATCCCTCGCCTTAAGATGTTGGGTTAAATGCAATCTGATCAAAACAAACCAGATTTTCTCTTCAGAATCCTTCGCTGGTTTTGCCCTCCTGAATTACTTGAAAGTATAGAAGGGGACTTAATTGAACAGTACGAAGAGGATCAAAAAAACATGAGTCGACATTCAGCAAAATGGAGACTCAATTTAAGAACCCTGGCATTCCTGCGTCCCGGCATCATCTTTCGAAATAATAACTCAGTATCTCTTAATATGCGACTACTATCCAACCACTTCAAAGTCTCTCTCAGACACCTTAAAAAGCACTGGGGTTATTCTCTCATTCACATAATTGGATTGTCAGTAGGGATTGCAGCCTGCGTATTAATTTATAGTTATACCAGCTTTGAAAAAGGATACGATTCGTTTCATGAAGATATCGATCAATTGTATCGTGTCAATCAAACTAATATATGGAGACCGGAGGGCGGTCAGATGTCATCGACGGGCTTACCGCTGGGGAAAGTGCTGGACCAGAACTACCCTGAAGTATTGTCGTCATTGCGCATCAATGATTGGAATGATCAAACAGTCCAATATCAAAATCAAAAGGGTGAATTTGTCACCTATCGTGAAAGCATATTAGGAGCTGACAGCAGTTTTTTTAAGTTCTTTAATTTTCCACTACAGCAGGGGGATGCAGATAGAGCGATAGACAAAATAAATCAAATCGTCATTTCAGACGAGATGGCATTGAAATACTTTGGCCACACGGATCCTATTGGTAAGACACTCCTCATTGGCTCGGAAAGTATTCCTATGACGGTGGTAGGCGTCACTGAAAAACAGCCCGAAAATGCCCATTTTAATTTTGATTTTATCACCAATATTTATTCAAATCCATCCATTGAAATGTTTGAATGGAGTTGGATATGGACGCAGGTCACCACCTATGTAAAAACACGTAAGGATGCTAATCTTATCCAATTTGAAGAAAACATGCAATCAATTCAGGATAAGCATATACCTGCGACATTTGACCGATTGGGTATGGATATGGAGGAATTTGTGGGTGATAAAGGAGGGTGGCATTTCTACTTACAGCCGGTACGTGATATACACTTGCACTCGCAGGACATCGGTAACGACCTGGGTGAAATAGGTGATATCAAAATGGTAAGAATTCTTCAATTACTTGCTCTATTGATTTTATTCCTTGCTATCGTCAATTACATAAATCTATCGACGGCGCGTGGAGGCCTAAGGGCAAGCGAAATCAGCGTAAAAAAGACCCTGGGTGCCGCACAATCCTCTTTGGCCATGCAATTTATAATCGAGTCGGTTAC
>JAUILM010000791.1 GCA_030432855.1 Bacteroidia bacterium | reverse complement strand
ATCGTCTTTGGAAGCCTGAAGTACTGTATCGCCTGGAGAGTAAGAAAGATCTGCAACTCACTCCCGAGGAAAAGGAACTACGACGACTAAAGCGAGCCATCGACCGTGAAATACGTCAGTGGCCCAATGATCAGGTATACCTACTGGATTTGCATACAACGACTGCCACAGGAGGCATCTTTACGCTCCCTACAGAAGATGCTTATACACTGGAAATCGCCCAGACCATGATTGCACCGGTGATCCTGGGTCTGGTGGAGCGCTTAGAGGGTACCTTGCTGCAACACTATGTCCAGCGCTATGAAGAAAAATCAGTGGTGGGAATCGTCTTTGAAGCTGGTCAGCACGATGATCCACTTTCTGTCAATCGGACGATTGCTGCAGTCATAAACTATATGCGTACCATCGGGTCCGTTTCTCCTGAGCATATTGTGAACCGGCACGCTGACCTGCTGAAGTCGTATGCTGAAGGTCTGCCTAAGGTAGCCCGTTTACTCTACGTTCACAGGATAGAGGAAGGAGATCACTTTAAAATGGTGCCGGGATTTGAGAACTTTCAGGAAGTAACAAAGGGTACTGTCATGGCCCACGATCGAAACGGAGAAATCAAGGCTGCCTGTGATGGCCTGGTACTTATGCCACACTATCAGAGTAAGGGCAATGATGGATTCTTTATGATCAAGCCCATTGTGGAGGAATAAAAAAAGACCTGCAATTGCTTGCAGGCCTTCTTATTTCGTTTTGGATTAGAAGATTTCCCTGGCGGGGTTTTCTAAGATCCTTGATTTTTATTCAACTCATACAGCTTACCAATGTGTGGAACAAGGATAACCTCCGATCTACGGTTAGCAGCTCTTGTTTCGGTTGACGTTGGATCGTCGGTAACTTTTGGGTGGTATTCACCTTTACCGGCAGCTGTCAATTGCTTAGGATCAACACCCATATCGATCAATTTTCTTACAATAGCTACTGATCGGGCAACACTCAAGTCCCAGTTGTCCTGGTATCTTGCAGTATTGATAGGTCGATCATCGGTATGTCCTTCAATGATCAAGCTCAGATTTGGACTTTTCTTAAGCATAGCAGCCAACTCTTCGAGAGACTCCTGATCTTCGTTGTTTAATCTGGCAGACCCGGTAGAAAAGTTGATTGGATTTTCCATGTCCAGGTACAACATGTCTTCCAGTTCAGTAACACGTTGTCCACTTTCAGAAATCGCTTTTTCTACATCTGAGAAAGCATTCTGAATTTCATCACGTAGCATATTGATTTGTGACTGCTTGTCCTCAACGGATTTGTTCACAGATGCTACTTCTTTTTCCGTTTCCTGAAGTTGACTTTGTACCATTGCCACTTTTTCAGAAAGCTCATCTTTCTCGCTGGACAAGGTATTTTTATCTTCCTCCAGCATAGAAACTTTCTCTTCAAGATTGGATAGAGAAGTTGCCAGGCTTTCCTTCTCAGCTTCCAGTTCTGTAAATTTTTTCTTGCTCACACAAGAACCTAGGGAAAGGGCAATGACCAATATACCCAATGACATTCTCCTGATATTCATACTGATAATATTTGTTTAGTTGATTCGGCGGATCAAAAATAAAGAAAAAATTAGCAAAACTGTGCTCTCCAATGCATCATATCGAAAAGATGAGGAATCTCATTCTTTCCATCCTTGTGGATTGGGTATCCCCCTTGATGACATTAACCTTTTCGGGTAGTACGCACTTTTGTCGTTGCCATCTCTTTATCAGAACCTTACACATGCATTGAACTATGGTATATTGTGTATTGTTCGATTGACCCGGATCAAAGATTTTATCTATTTTTTGACTAAATGAATTAGAAAATGATCGGCAAATCGACTGAGTTGGTTCATTTTTCTCAGACTTTTGTCTAAATCCTCGAGCTTGTTCAGCCAGAGGGGCTTTCGATTAAAAAAATTTTGAAGATAGGAGGGAGGGATAGTCAGACCTACGGGAAGTATTTTTTCCGTTCGAAAATCCGTAAAAATGCGACGGATAAAATTCGGATCATGATACCATGTGGGTTGAATATTACCCTTGAGAAGTACCCTGTTTTCAGATTGTGCTGAGCGACGATTGATTTCGGACCACTTACCCTTCCACAGAAAGTATAATTTTTCAAATAGGCAATGCCTGGGCATCACAACCAGGACTACCGATCCTCCAGCAGACACTACTTTGGAACATTGAGCATGGAAATCTGGAAAATAGGAGGGATCCAGACAGTTAAGGACTCCAAAATTTGAAAAAATCAGATCATACTGCTTTGGATGGGCTTCTGAAATCCAGATTTTTAGATCCTTCTGAAATATCTGAATGGAAGATGGATTACCTTTTATTTTGGCACGGGCCATTCTGGTCATTTCAGGTGATAGGTCAAAGGCATCAATGTATTTTGCTTTTGACTCAAAATACAGCAGGTCTTCACCGGTACCACAACCAATTTCCAATAGATCCTCCAGTGGCCAGTCTATGGCATCATGCAGGTAATCGTGTACAATTGTCCGCTGCATCCTGCCGATGCTACCATGCGTAAACATGTCATCATAGGAGGAGGCCAAACCATCGAAACTACTCATGTCTCTTGCCTTTCCAGAAAATAGAGTTGTAGTCGATTGAGCCAAATAAGTGGAGAGTATGCCAGCCATCGACCCATGGCTTTCATTCGCACGAAAGGCTTGCCCCCGGTTATTCGCTGAGCAGCTTGCTTCTTCCTAAAGCGTCTGTGCACATAGCGATGCAGTTTTCGATAGTACGATGGATTAAAAGTAGATCGATACATCATGGCAAGATCATCACTGTCCGACCAATTGGTTTTATCACCCAGCATGTCTTTGACTTTCTCATAAAACTTGGTGCCAGGCAATGGATAGGAAACGGAAATCCCGACATCATCAGGCATCAACGTCAGTAGCATTTGTATGGTCTTTTTGATATCGGATTGAGTTTCACCCAAATATCCAAACTGGAGGAAGAAGCCTACTTTCACTCCTCTTTCATGAAGTAAGCGGGTAGCTTCCTCGATTTGCTTAATAGTGGTGCCCTTATCCATGGCGTCAAGGACTTTTTGA
>JAUILM010000030.1 GCA_030432855.1 Bacteroidia bacterium | reverse complement strand
AGCGCAACGGGAGGTACATCATCTAAATCATCCGGATGGTAGGGAGGCAATTCAATTCCTTCAATCGGATGCATATCAAACCATTTTTGAGGAACGTACAAAGGCACATGTGGTCTTAAAAAACCTATACCCAGAAAGAATGGCCGGTCATATTTTCTATTGAGGCGATCAATGACCCAATCAGCCGATTTATGATCTGGCATCAATGAATCAGCGACTGGGTAAGCGCCCCAATCCGTACTGGTCCTGCCATAGTTCTCCCGATCTGATGTTCCGTAGCCATCCCAAACGAACCGTTCTTCCGGAAAAGGTCCAAACCCCTTGACTCTTCCACCCGATTCGTCAAGCAACCCTGTCGGTGAGTGGTTATGGAAAAGCTTCCCTATTCCCATGGTGTGGTATCCATGGTTTCTGAAATATTCCGGCAGGAAAATGATGTCTTTAGTAGCGAGATTTTCAGATCGAATGCTATCGTCGGGAATCATGCCATATATTCCGGTTGTAGAGGGTCTCAGGCCAGTCATCAGGGAAGCTCTCGATGGACCACATAAAGGCGCCTGACAATGTGCATTGGAAAACAAGACCCCCTGAGCAGCTAGTTTATCCATATTTGGCGTTTTGGTGTGGGAAAAACCACCCAGACAACCCAACCAGGTATTCAAATCATCAACAGCAATAAATAATACATTAGGAGGGTCGACCACTGGGTCGTCACCACTATCGTTGGTCCCCGCTCCTATCGCTGCATATAAGAGCATACCCAAAACAACTACAAGAGTTCTTAATTTTCTCATTGTAAATCCATGTGGAATTTTATAATTGCCACCAAGCATTGATTTCTTCTGTAAGTCTTTTTACCTCTTCCGGATAGTCCGTCGCCACATTAGTTAATTCCAGGGGATCCTGTTCCAGATTATACAATTGAATATCCTTGGAAAAATAACCTGCTCTTTTTTCGGTGCTGGTCGTTGCATCTTTTTTCACCATGTCCTCATTAGGAATTAACAATTTCCATTTTTGTCCTATAGCAATTTGATACAATAGTGTTTCAGTAGGCACCTCGATATTGCTTATATCATGATCATAGGCCTCAGAAAAAACCACACGTCTTTCCTTACGGCTTGATTCATCCAGGAAATCTATACCCGGAAGGTTTCCCCTGTCTAACCCTAAGAGGCTATGAATTGTAGGAACGATATCCACATTACTAACCACGTCAGAATCATTTACATCTGGGGTAATAACGTCGGGATATTTAATCATAATCGGGGTTCGAATACCTGCTTCATGCGGTGCTCTTTTAGATCCTGGAGCATAACGAGGATTGTCGATGGATTGAATCCACCCATTATCACATGTATAGACAATGACTGTGTTATCTTCCCATCCTTTTTCGTTTAAATGATTTAATAATTCACCAACCGTTTGATCAAACCATTCTACCATAGCCCAGTACCGGGCTACATAGGGACTTGGGGCCACACTCATATATTTCTCTTCTAATGCCTTCGGTGGATTGTGAGGAGAATGTGGTAGAAAAGGAGCATACCAAATAAAGAACGGTTGATTAAGAGAATCACTTTCCTCCATAAAATCATAAATCGGGTCCAGGCCTTCTCGTCCAATTTTCAATCCTTCATCTCCATGTCGCCCACCACGGGTATAATCTCCGTGGGTCATTCCTTTATCAAATCCAGCATCCCGGGCTGATCCTACCCACCATTTTCCGGATTGAAAAGAACGGTACCCATTTTCGCTTAAGGTCTGAGTCAACAGTTTGTTTTTATAAAAATTAGCCGCCAGTTTTTGGTAGGCTATATTTCTTTGTACCGGATAGCTATTTGGCGCAAACGCTTCATCCCCGGCTGCCTCACCATAACTTTTTTCCCCTTCATACTCCACGACCGGATCATTTCCGGTAATCCCATGCTGAAATGCATACAGACCTGTAATGATCGATGCAAGTGAAGGACTACATAGAGGTGCAGAAGCATATCCCCTCGTAAAAGTCAAAGATTCCCGGGATAATTTATCAATATTAGGTGTCTCGATAAATTCGTGCCCCATAAAACTGTAGTCATTGTATGCCTGATCATCAGAAATAATAAAGATGATATTGGGTTTCGTTAGAACCTGTTCTTTTTCCTGGGAGCATCCAAATAAAAAAAAGATTCCAGTCAGCATTAAGATACTTTTGATATGCATAGTCATTAATTCTTATATAGGACATTCATTCCTGATGATATTTGCACAAATGAACCCGAAGCGAAAACATGCAAGGATCCACTTTTTATTCCATCAATCGATATAATTTGCAGTTAATGCAGAACATGTATCACTAAAAACTATTTACTACTAATTCTATTTCGTTCACTCCCGGCAATAAGCGAATTGCACCAAAAGCCAAACTTACTTTCTCCCCGTTTAAGTGAATGGCCTTATTAGCAGAAACTTCCATTTCAAATTCAGCCACCATATTGGAGGGAATTTCAATAACGTAGGTCTGACGCCTGTCATTTATGTAAGTATATTCACCCTTAATATTTCCATTGATAGTGGGTACTTCTATGGCACTCCTTTGCAAACTTCCCATCTGTGGTTTAATGGTTGCAATACCATAGCCGGGTATTTGAGGCTGAATTCCCCATAAGTAGCGAGGTATAATATTAGCCGGGACCGCTCCCCAGGCGTGGTTCCAATCAGCATTCACTTTATATTTCATGTCCCAGGCCTCGAGGGTAATCGTCGAACCCAGATTAATCATATTATACCAACTACGGTCATGCGTAGCTGACATTAGGGAGAGAGCATAGTTTGCTTCACCGGCTTTGTATAGCGCTTCCAATAAATATTGAGCACCATATACGCTACAGGCCATACCTTTGGACTTTATGTGCTCTATGACACTGGCTTTCCTGGCCTCAGGAACGGCATCAAAAGCCATTAGGATCATATTGGCATGCAGAGAACCATGGTCGGTATCCACACCGTCTACATAGTAGCCCTTATCCTCATTAAATAAATACTCGTTAATGGACTTTTTTACCCGGGCGGCTCTATATTCAAAGTCAAGCGCTTCGTCTGGTTTATTCAGGACATTGGCAAACTGAGCCATAATTTTCATATTATGATAGTAGAATCCATTTACCACCGTATTAATTCGTTTAAAGACATAGCCATCGCGCTCACCTTTCTGATACTGGGCCACCCCACCGAAACTGCTGGACTCTGGTGGCCAATCGACTATGTCTCTCAACTTTTGAGTCGAGTCAGGAAATCCAAGACTTAATAATAATTCGCCATTGTGCTGAGGTGATTGGGTGCTAATAAAGCCATCTTCAATCTCAAGCGCCATAAGGGTTTTTGCCTTTAAACGCTCGTAGTACTTCTCAATAAGTTCAGTATTACCTGTATACATGTAGTCCTGGTACATCATCATAGCTACATGCAATTGCCACTCGGTGGGCCAGGTGGGTTTACTATCAAAAAAATACTCAATGGTCTTACGGCCAATGGAGTACTCCTTATCTACACAGTAGTGACTCAACTGATTGAGGTAGGCGTCGGCTTCATAGGGAATTCGCTCTCTATCCCCGTCCACATACAGACCGGCAAAAGTGGTGGCTTTGATAGAGTATTTGCATAGATCCCAGACCTGATTCAAAATGTCATCGGAACTCGTGAAATTACTCTGGTCCTCCTCCCAATAGGTATGGTAGGCCAACTGCCAGACTTCTTCCTGCTTAATTTTTCCCTGGACATTATCGATTTCCACATATCTAAATGGCATCAATACCGGAAAAGAATCAGGCAAGCTCACTGCAATCTCTTTGGTATTGCGTTCATCAGGCTGGATTGGAAGTTCATATTTCTTCTTACCGCTTGTTACAGACAATCGTATTTCCTGATAACGAATGGTCCCGGTGGGATTTCGATCGATTTGATCACCACTCAATTGTTCTCCTACGCGAATGGTCAAAACATGCTCACTTTGGGCTTCGTATTCAAACTCCATGGTAGCAAAAGCATCTTTTCCAAAGTCGATAAAATAGGAAGTGTTACTTTTCTCCTGAAAGGAAATCGGGCTAATACGATCGATTTGAAACACGTTAGCTGTCGTTGCACTGCCCCCCTCCTTATCAATTTGAAAAGCCTGGCTTTTGGAATAGCTTGATAAACGGTTGACTTCATCCCAGATGCGGACTTTCCAGTGGTAAGTAGTATTCTCATCGAGAGGTATGCCGGCATATTCGATCTCAGAAGAATTACTTTCCCTCACCTGACCACTGTCCCATATATCCCCAATGTTATTATCAATGTTCTCCTGCGACGAGGCCACCAGTATTTGGTAGGCAGATTGAAAAACAGCCCCCTCTGGAACCATCCATCCAAATTCTGGCTGGTGATCTTTCAGGACTACTAATTCGGGCTTTCTGATAAATTCGACAAATAGACCGGTCGGGGGACTGGAATAATGGTCACTGTTTTCAGCGATCAATGCATCACATTTTTTTCTCAAACTTTGTAAAATTTGTTGATGACCCTGACTATTTACCAGGTTATTTATTTCTTTCGGATCATTCTTTAGATCATATAATTCTTCCAATGATTTATCATTTACATAGCGAAAGTATTTCCAGTCCCTGGTTCTTACTCCTTCGCTCGGTGGAATATGTTCGAACTCCCATATATGCTCAATCAATACAGAGTCGCGTTCCAAACTTCTCTTTTCCTGGTGAACGATCGGCACCAGGCTTTTACCTTGCCATGTTGTAGGTTGCTCAAGGCCTGCCAGGTCGATAATGGTAGATGGTACATCCACATTCTGTGCTAACTCCTCACTCTCTTGATGTCTGGGTACTCTGGGATCAAAAACGATCAGCGGCACCCGAACAGAGTTATCATAGAGTAGCCACTTACCTGCCAATTGTCTTTCACCCAGGAAGTAGCCGTTGTCTCCCATGAGAATAATCACTGTATTCTTGTCAAGCCCCTTCTCTCTAAGTTTTGCACGGATTTTTCCTATCTCCAGATCAATTCCCGAAATCATTCGATAATATCCCTTTACACTATGCTGGTACTTTTCCGGTGTATCATACCTCCAGGTCCAGCGCAGTCGATTAAAACCGGCACGGACGAAATCAGGTTGTTCGTCAAAGTATTTATCTTCTCCCAAATCCGGTCCGGGCAGTGTGATTCCCTGTAGCAGTTCATCCGTTTCTGTTTGCCAATAATACTGATCCACAGCAGGATCATGGGCATGGGGAGCACTGAAGCTTAAGGACAGGCAAAAAGATTTCGATGGATCGGAGTCTTCGATAAAGTCAAGGGCTTGCTGGCCTGTGTATCGCGTTAGGTGCACCGTATCTTTGCCAAGTGTTTTGTAATAGTAACCTCTCCGGTCCTTAAAGGCATTATTTCGGTCATAGATCTCATAGCTGTCAAAGAGTTGCTCTACCTCATTATAGCGTATACCGTACTTTCCATAGAACCCCGTATAGTAACCAGCATCTCTCAACAACCTGGGGTAGGATTGCTGCATATACTCTTGCCGGACATTGCCTGTCTGAAAATTGAAGCGATGTGTGCGTTCATACAAACCTGATAGAATACTGGCTCGACTAGCGGCACAAATAGGTGTACTCACTGTCGCATTCTTAAAGTAGGTACCCTCAGATGCCAACTTGTCCATCTCCGGAGTGTGAATCAACGAATTTCCGGCAAATCCAAGAGCGTCAAACCGCTGATCATCGGTAAGGATAAAGATAATATTAGGCCTCTCATGCGTGATCCCACCTGCTGTTTCCTGCGCTTGAAAATGACCTGTTGATAAATACATAACCAGGATGAACGAAAAGATGAATTTTTGTCTTTGCATCAATGTTGTCTTTGAATGCTGGTTTAGATTTTGTTTACACTAAACACCTTTTTAAAATCTGTCTAATATAGTAATATAACTAAAGTGGTACTTGCAAGACCATCTGCATTCCTCGCCACCTCAGCCTCCTTTCATTTATCTTATTTAATCATTCTTAGGAGAAAAAAGTACATTACTACCTATACTAAAATCACTTGCTGAATCATCTCGATTTCTTAAAAACGCAGGAAGGTCGATACCGTATTAGAAAAATACCAGGACTTTCTTACTGTTTACTTGAAGATTGACTGACATAAATTTTTTTATAGATTCTTCCATTTTTCACTCTTTAGTAAAAATTGAGTTTTTCAAATTCTCCCCAGTGTCTTATCATTCTGTCACATCTCGTTTGCATCATGCTTTGTCGTTCATTTTCGCTAACCTCCGAAATTCCTATCAGCATTTTTAGATCGCTGTCAGGTGGAATAATGTGAAAATCGATTTTCGAGACCACTCACCCACAACCAAGCAATTGAAAACCCTTGTTCCTCCCAAATCATAGTATCAGGAGAGTCACCATCTGATATTGAGACAATGCGGCCTTCCAGTAGGCCTCATGGTTTGTGCTGTTAATAATAAAATCATCCCTACAGAGCTTTTAGAAGTTTTCTGGAAGTGGTAAGCCTTTCAATTTACAGGTAGCGTCATGATTTAATTCTATTTTTCAGCACGGATAAGTGCCACCCAATCCCGCGCCAGGTCTTCAGGAGGATATCCCAGGTCTACCTTACCTCCTGCCTTTAGAGAAGTAACAGATCCAGTTCTTAGCGTGCCACCACTTCTCGGATTATACCAGTAAATTGAAAAGGTCTTTCCGGAAGTGCCCAGGTTGAGCGAGATGGTTTCGAGGCATTGAGGCAGATAAACTACATAGACTTCATTTTCCGCTCCTAAACAATAGGAAGAATTATCTGAAGTCAAATCATCTAGTGGCTCCATTTCCCAAAACGGTATATAGGTTTCAAAAAAGCTACGGGCATAACGGTTTTGATCCCAAAATTTGTCACGACTTCTAAAGTCCTGGCAGGTCAGATCTGAATGGGGGCTATCATATCCAAAATACCACTCCACACCAAAACCTCCAGCCATTAAAGTGCCCCACAGCGCATTAGATCTAGCCAAATCATGCTCAGGATCTTCATCATCCGGTAACAAAGCAATATTTGCTTTACCTGGCTCGTCTACAGCAAGGGCCCATTGTCTACCTGTCGAATCAGATTTCTCCCGCCATTTCAATACCCGGGTATGAACATCCCGAAATTCGGGATCCCTCAACTGTAGGGAGGCACCTGTCAAGGGGGACTGATCACCAATCAAGGCGGCATATCGATCGTCAGCATCCGGAAAAGTATGAATGACAAGGTGATGCTTATAAGGATCAAGTTGATAAACATAAGCCGCTACTTTTTTCACTTGATCCAGGGGTTGATTATTTTCTTCACCAAGATTCCAATTCAAAGCCAGGTGGTGACCAAAACGTGCAATTAACTCCCGATAATACAACTTGCCTTCGGTACCGAAGACACCCTTGTCCATTAAATGATCGGTTTCGGTTTCGTGCGTTTTAAAATGCAGAAACATACCTTTACTCTCGGCATATTCAAATAAGCGCTCCCATTGCTCCAACTTAGAAACATCAAAACGTGTAGTATGAAATTTTGACTGCCAGGCAGACGTATTTTGTCTGTCATTAGCGTACTTGCTATAGTCCTCCTCAGAAACCCTTAACAAATGCGGAAAGACATTTCTATCATCACCATCCACATTGAAAGTAAGAAAAGAAAATACGTTAAGTTGTTCCGATGCCAGATAATTGATCGCTCCCATGATATTTTTGCCTTTTCCTCCCTGCCACAGAAAATCAATATCATCATCGGAAAAATCTCCCTGGTGGGGAAGCCAGTTTTTCCTTAGGTCAAAAACATTGGGTGTTGCATCAAAATCCTCGTATGCCAGTAAATTCTCAGGAGCATCTACACCCACTTTAATAAAGTGTCTTCCTGTCTCTTCGTACTCCAGGTAGTGTGCACCCACATAATTCAAACGTCCATGGGCACGGTTGTCGATGCCGGTCTTGTCCGTTTCAGTAACCTGAAAACTTCCAGAAGCTCCATCCATGAATCCGGCACTTTTAGCCTGAGTAGGGTCGTCCTGTATGGCAATGTTCTCCCCTTGTTTAAAAGAAACTTGATAAGTCCAGTCCCCTGTATGATCCGGTGTGAATCTAACCATCCACTTATTTCCAGCATCTGCACCTGTTTCGGCAGCATTTCCATCAGCGGCATAGAATCCAGGGACGACATATGTTTGCATGCGGTGTTTAAAAGTGACATCTAGCCGATAATTCAGATAGGGGTTCTGCTCCTGCAGCTCGCTGGTATGAGGCCCATCAAACACGAGGGTTATTCGGTGCCACTTCTTTTGATCACCCCGTATCTCAACCTGAGAATGCTCTTGACCAACACTCAAAAACGGAATTAACAGGATCAAAAATGGAGGTCCAAATTTCCCGAAGTCCCATGGTATTTTCATTCCTAAATGTTTCGTTTATGTTATCGAATAGTTTATGGTATCTACCATTTATCCTGGCAGACAATAAGTACTTAAAAGATAGTCGACAAATTCACATCCTGCAAAACTACTATTAGAAAACAATAGCTTCAGGCAAAAAAATCACCGCACGTAATTGAACCAAATCTTTTTAAAATCCCAAGACTCTCTAATTTCAATATGCTTCTTTAAGACTATCGCTTCATTTTTTGACAGTCACGATTGCAAACTAGTGATGTTCCTCAGGCTCCATGTTTTAATGTGGTAAAATGGGGCCGAATAAGAACTTTCGGCCCCAAGTAATGAATTAACTACTACTGCTAAGTAATCAACGGTATCCATTGTTGGTCGGATCAGACTCCAGAAGTGCTGGATTCAACTCCAATTCTTGCAAAGGTATTGGCAATAAAACATGATGAGGTCTTATGTTCACATTAGGGGTCCAAAAGCGATATTCCAGATTTTGTACCACATCCAATAGGATACCCCATCTGATCAAATCGTACCTCCTGTGGGCCTCTCCTGCCAACTCCCATTTACGCTCATCATAGATAGCTTCTCTAAATTCTTGTTGATTAAGACCGACCAATTCCCATTCTGCCTGCGTCGCATAAGCACGTTGTCTTACAGCGTGTATATACTGGTATGCATTGTCAGGTCCATTTAATTCATTTTCGCACTCAGCAGCCATTAAATAAACATCTGCCAATCGAAACACCATTCTGTTATCCGAATGATTAAAGCGGGGTGAATCTTCCAAAGACAGGTTCATAAATTTTGGCATGTAGGGAAACACAAGGTCGAAACCCAAATAGTTGTCCATGATATTCAAGGGTCTCCTTAAATCATTTAAAGGAAACTTTTCATGGAAATCCTTAGAAGCGATTTGTAGTCCGGTGCCATTAAAAGCCTCTCCCCTGGCAGATAGTGCATCTCGCAAAGCGTCTCTTTCATCTGTATTTAGGGGCTCATCACGAAGACGGGGGTTAAACATACTAGGTCTCCAATTACCATTTCCGGCAAATCCTGGCAGACTTCCGTCAGCGCTTTGCACACCTTCTTCAAACTGACCTCGTATATCTCTTGCAAAATCCAGAGACCAGATTATTTCACTGTTGTATTCGTTAGACGGATCAAAAACCTCCGCGTAAGTTGGTAATAATACGTGCCCTGATTGATTGATAATCTCCAAACACTTATCCAGAGCTGCCTGCCAATTTTGCCGCTTCATATGAATCTTTGCTGCTACCATAGCTGCCGCCCACTTAGAAGCCCTGCCACTGCTAGCTCCACTATAAGAACCCTGCAAATTATCCTGTGCATACTGCAGATCATCCATGACCCCACCTATTATGATATCCTCATCGGTCCTTCCAAGGGTCCTGATCTCATCAATATCCAACCCCTCCGTATAGTAAGGTGCATCACCCCATAGATTCGTGATATGCCAGTAACATAGCGCACGAAGGAATGAGGCATCAGCAATGATGTCTGTCTGCGCAGCTTGAGTAATAGCTTCATTTCCAGAAACTCTTTCGATAATAATATTGGCATTTAAAATGATTCTATAGAGATCTTTCCAGGTATCCGAGACACTCATTTTTTGAACAGATACATCGGCCAATGCTTCATTCATCGAATAATTTCCGATCGGTTCCACAAAATTGGCAGATCGATTGGGCTCAATAATATCGGCACCATTATCATAAAAGTGATCGAGTCCCACCTGACCATACAAAGAATTATTCTTTAAGATCGCATAAATGCCATTAACCGCCTGCCTTGCATCATTTTCAGAATTAAAGAAATTTTCGGGGGCAATGATAGCTCTTGGGTCCTCCTCGAGGAATTTCTCGCAACTAAGACAAGACACAATCAGGAGGGCGCTGAAAAATATATTTTTAACTTTCATTTTGTTCAAATTTTAGAATGATACATTTAAACCAAGTGTCAAAACCCGGGGATTAGGATACTCTCCATTGGCATAGCCCTGCGCTATGTTACCCAGACCACTCCTACCAAACCTGCTTGTCTCCGGGTCTATCAGCCTAAAATCATTAGTAAATAGCAGAAGGTTAGTGCCTGAGAAATAAATGGTGGCACCCTGGATACCTTTTCCGGACTTACTTCCAGAAAAGTTATAGGCCACTCTCGCCGTCTTTAGTCGCACATGCGACCCATCTTCAACATATTCTGTATTGCTTAGATTAGTTGTGACAGCATCCGAGCCCGCCCTTGGTATATCAGAAGTATTATTGGTTTCTGTCCACCGGTCAGCTAAATCTGCAAATTTTGGGGTCTCACCACGATTAAAATAATGATTACGCATTCTGAGGTTGTACACCTCATTACCCACAGTACCCTGAAAATAAAATGAAAACTCAAAGTTCTTGATCGAGAAGGTGTTTTCAAATCCAAAAATCAGGTCCGGAGTCGGATCGCCTATAATCACATTATCCTCGGTTGAAATAATGCCGTCGCCATTTAAATCCTCATACCTGGGGCCTCCAACCACCTGGGAGGTCAGTCCGGATGCGTCTATTTCCTCCTGACTTTTCCACGTACCTAAATATCTAACTCCGGTAAAAACAGGCACTGGTTGTCCGACAATAAGGCGAGTATTTCCAGATCCCAGGATTTCATCCACGGTAACATCAATAAAGTCAGCGCCACCCAGATCGAGGATCTTGTTATTATTAGAGGATAGCGTTACAGTTGACTCCCATTTGAAACTTTCTCTATTAATATTTCGGGAAGTCACGAGAAGCTCTACTCCCTGATTTTCTAGAGATCCAACGTTTTGTAACTGGCTGGTAAATCCCGTCTGTCTGGGGATAGCGACATCTAGTAGTAAATCCTCTGTTTTCTTATAGTAGTAGTTTAATTCAGTAAAGATTTTACCTCCCAGAAAAGAGGCTTCTAACGCCAAATCAAATGAACTGGTAGTTTCCCATTTAAGATTAGGGTTGGCAGGCCTACCCAAAGTCAGGCCGGGATTTTCTAAGCCATTCAACGTGGTATTTGCCTCTGTCAGAAGTCCCAGCGTACGGTACGGGCCTATTGCCTGGTTACCGGATTTTCCATAGCTCGCTCTTAGCTTCAAATCCTGAATAAAATTTTGATTTTGCATAAAAGGCTCCTCAGAAATTTTCCAGGCTCCTGCTATGGATGGATAGAATTCATACTTATTGCCTGGTGCAAATACAGAACTACCGTCAGTTCTTCCCACTAAAGTCAGAAGGTATCTATTCTTATACGAATAGTTTAATCTACCAAAAAATGAAGCAATCTGAAACCCATCAAAAGTACTGCTCACCACAGATCTGGTTGGATCCGAAAATCCTAAATTATTAAAGCCTGCTGCATCACTGGTAATTCCGAATGCCTCAGCTTCAGCTATTTCGACGTTGACATCCTGAAATGATGCGCCTAGTAAAGCTGTGATACTGTGATCGCGGCCTAGATCGGTCTGATATTGAACGGTATTTTCATTATTCCATCCTGTACTTGCGACCGTCCTCACACTTGCCGATCCACCATTTGTAACACCAATTGCAAGATTACCAGGATCCTGACTGGAGGCGAGTCTATTTTGTTTGGTATTATTAAATTCCGGATTAAAGGTCGACCGAATAGTCCACTTAGGTGCCGGACTATACTCCAAATATACGGTAGCTAGTAGATTATTTGTAAATGTCTCATTAGTATTTAATTCAGCAAGTGCCAAAGGATTGGAAAAAGGAGAACCAACTACCTCATTAAATCCATTGTAGGTACCATCGTCATTATATATAGGTTGTGTAGGAAGTATTCCAAAAGGAAATCCTACGACACCATTATCACGATCAATTCTTGAGTAATTTACTCGAAATCCCGCATTTATCTTGTCACTTAATTTAAGATCCAGATTAGACCTAAAAATGTATTTTTCAATACCAGAACTTACTATAATACCTTCTTGATTGAAATAGTTTACAGAGTTATAATAAGTAACATTTCCACTTTCTGAAGTCCCGGCTATCGACACATCTGCATTGTAGATGGGAGACGGGTCCATTAATAAATCGTACCAATCGTTGTCAGGATAAGTCGACGGATCATTTGGAAATGGTTCGGCTGCGGACCTAAAACGAGCACTTTCATTTGTAAAAGCGATCTGCTCCGCCTGGGAGAGCATATTGGGCACCTCTGGTACTAACTGTGTCCCAGCATAAAGATTGACATTTATTTGAGGTTTGCCTCCCTTGACACCACCTCCGTTCTTAGTTGTAACCAGGACCACTCCATTGGCACCTCTCGAACCATAAATAGCAATAGAGGAAGCATCTTTCAGGATCTCGATAGATTGAATGTCATTGGCGTTAATATTGTTTAAATTGAAATTTGTGCCGACGACTATACCATCTATGACCCAAAGAGGCTCATTACTCCCAGTGATCGAATTACCACCTCGCACTCTGATTACGGTTCCAGCACCTGGTGATCCATTCACTTGTGTGACCTGAACTCCGGCCGCTCGTCCCTGTAAAGCCTGATCCACCCGGGAAGTAGGTACTTTTGATATGTCTTCAGCACTTACGGTAGCAACAGAGCCTGTCAAATCCGACTTCTTTTGTGTTCCATAACCTACGACTACCACTTCGTCCAGGGTAGTGCCTACTTGCATAATCACATTAACCATAGTGCGATTCTCCACTATTTCTTCGACAGGCGCATAACCGATGTAAGAAAACAGTAGAATATCCTCACCCTCATTAAGTGTAATTGAATAATTTCCATCAAAGTCAGTAACCGTTCCGGCACTAGTTCCCTTTTGCAAGATGTTTACTCCAATGAGGGAGGTTCCCTCAGTATCTGTAATCGTCCCTGTGATCGTCCTTTGCGCCAGGGATTGATTGCCTAAAAGTATTGCCGTCGCGAGGAGGAATACTTTTGGAAAGTAAAAGGTTAATAATTTCATGTCCTAAGCAGTTTGTTTTAAAAATTCGAATAAGTAGTAATACAATCTGGAAGAGTGGATCTTCTCTTGTCGTTCTGGCTGGTCAAGCTCATCTAAAATCTCATTGAAAATATCTTCAGCCATTTCTCTGTAGTCATATTCTGATACACATTCTAACTGATTGAATGCAAGGCAAACCCATGTTTTTGAGATCAACTCCATCCTGTCAGCATGTATGCTTCTATGACTTTGCAGATGATCCGAATTCGCGTTATAGAGGATGTATTCAAACAGATTCGCCAACCTAACACACGCCAGGTGGTACCTTTCGTTTTCAAGTTGAGTATCCAGGATGCTAAAACCATAAAAGATGAGAGATAGATGGTAAAGGTCTCTTGCATCAAGTTCTTCTAGCTTGGTTGAGGTCAAATCAGGCTGATCGCTAGCAAGATCGTGGTAGAGTTCACTGAAATCACCCTGTGTAAGGTAGTATTGAAAGACAAGCTCCGAATTTTGCTGGGCCAATTGGGCATAGGCCGGGTCTCCTGACAATTCTGAAGCAAGAAATAAGGCACGATTTTCAAGAAGTTGCTCAATGCATATCTTGCTGTCCCCGCCGCAAAGGTCAACTTCATGGCCTTCCTTTCTGGAGATATGTTGTGATAAGATATCAATAAGCAGAGATCTACTGCGTTCACATGAGTTTATCAAGAAACGACTGAGATATAATGACAATAAAGGCTCGAAGAACAATGCTCTATCAAGTATCTCTCCTTGATAGAGGACCTCGCTATATTTCTCGGCTATGTTTTTAGATGTACTTTGCTTGTTAAGTGCATGAATCTGCCAAAGCACAGCTGGAAAAAACTGAAAATCATGGTCAGCCCTGATCAGCTTCAGATAGGTGCTATCTGTGTCAAGGTCAGAGACTGATTCGAACGACTGAATTGCAAACGTATCATTACTTAAATCATGTAAGTAATTCGAAAATGACTTTAGCACTATTTCTTCCCCATACCGAAGATTAGTTCCGGCAAGTCGTAGCTTTACTCCATCCGAATAGCAGTTGGCCAATAAAAAGGGAAGCAATATGATTGGTGCTACCGCACAATATTTTAAGCAGTGTTTCATCGATGTGCCCTTCGATCATCAAATTGTTGAAAAGTAAGATCATCCGAAATGACTGCTCGGTATATCAAGGATTAGCCAAAAACCTGAAATTTTTGGGCAAAATTGAACAAATGCCTCACCTGACTCAATAGTTCAATTATTTTCAGAAGGTATGTAAACTAACTCCTCCGGCGTACCCACATAAGATCACGTCCTTTGAGCTATACTTTTAACACTCATAAAGAAGAGGTGTATTCAATCTAAGAATGCAATAGTACCGGTCGATCACCGGCCGGGAAATGGACCTTGGCCATTAGCCTAGTCCATAAAATCTACATCTAAGTAGAGTTCAATCACATTGGTTTATCAGATAGTTGAACCTTAATTGTTGAAGTCTTTACATGGAAAACACCAAAAAATTTTACGAACTTGAAGAAGTGGTCCATAGAAGTTTTGTGCTTTCTTTAGCAGAATAGAGGGGTCTGTACCTCAGGATCGTTGGAATGAAGGGGATTTTGCCGATGAGAACGGAATCTTTGATTTAATACATGGTAGGAACAGGAAAAATAGTGAAGTACATTTCTTTTATCTGTTTGATTTTAAACATACTCCCTCAGGTTTCTGCCCAGAACAAGGACTTTGTTTTTGAGCAGATAACATCCGAAGCGGGTATCACATTCAATGCGGTAAATAGCATTGTAGAGGACGATTATGGATTCATATGGTTTGGAACAGCCAGCGGACTGTATTATTATAACACTTCAGAAATAACTCAATACAATTTCAGTCCTACAAATGATAATTCTCCCCCATCTGACAAAATCTTAAAGGTCTACAAAGACCGTGGTGGACGTATATGGATTTGCACAGGAAATGGCTTGGCATACTTTGATGAGTACACGAATTCTTTTTCACGCATCTCCTTCCGGGAAAGTGATCGTTTTTTGAATAATATGACAGTAAGCTCGATTGTTGAGTATGCTCCTGCCAGGTACTTAGTGATTATTGATGAAATATTGTACCATTTTGATATAAAAAGCCCCGTCTTGAGGGAAGTTGAACTTCAAGGTGAGCAGTACGCAATTAGCCTTCTTGAACGGATTGAGGAAGGGCAAATATTTGTTGGCACTACCGATGGATTAACCTTTGTCATGGGTGATTCAATATCGGACTTCACTTTACTTTACAAGTCTTCTCCTAAACCCGTTACTGCTATTTGCAAACTAGGTCAAAATATTTGGATAGGCCAGGATGGTGCTGGAGTCCAGCTAATCTCAATGGATGGAGAACTTATTACTCAGTATAGTGAAAAATTGACTGGTAATCAACGGATTTCCAGCGATCGTGTGCGAGACATTGTACAAAGAAAGAATCATGAAATCTGGATTGGATCTTCTATGGGCATTTCCGTGATAAGTGGAGGAACCATTCAAAACATCGATCAAAATCAGCTCCATGGACTTCCTCATCTTGCTGTTTTTGATTTATACGTGGACACAAATAATGGCACGTGGGTTGGCACCTGGTCTGGAGGGCTAGCATACTATAATGATTATAATTTTAAATTTCCTCATATTCGAGTGAGTGGAAAAAATGAATCCCCATCCAGGAGCGTTGTCTCATCTTTTGCAGAGAATAGTGATGGTACCATCTGGATCGGTATTGAGAATTCTGATCTGAAAAAGTTTGATCCCGAGAATATGATCTTCATAAGCGAAGATCACCCTGCAAATAAGCATCCAGTCTCACGGGTCAAATCTATTTCAACGGATAAAAACAATCAACACTGGATGGGAACATTGTATGAGGGCTTGTGGTCAGTAGATCAGCATGAATTCAAACGCAGAAGCAATCATCCGGTAATTTTTTCTTCGATTTTGGCTGTCGATAACGGAGTATGGATGGGGACCCGGTTGTCAGGATTGATATTCTATGATATTAATGCCAACACTTTCGAATATTTCAGAGCGGGAGATAAAACGATTGGATCCATCAGCTCGGATTATATTTGGAATGTCTTTATGGACTCAAAGGAAAATTTATGGATATGCTCGGACTTTGGGCTTTCACTAAAAACAAAGAATTCGTCCCAATTTCAACGTTTCTTTTACAATGTAAGTAGCAATAGTTTAAGTCGGAATCTAAACTACACGATAAATGAAGACAAGAATGGTAAAATATGGATTGGCACGGCAGGAGATGGAATTGACATTTTTGACCCTGAAACAAAATCCTTTCATAAGTTTAGTCTAAACGCCTCTATCGCTAATGCGGAAGTCTACTCCATCCTGGAAGACCTGGAAGACAACATTTGGTTTTCTACTAACCAGGGCATATACCTATATTATCCCCAAAACAATACGCTGCGAAATTTTACAGAACAGGACGGCATCCTCGGTAAACAATACCATCCCAATTCTGGATTTATCAGCTCAACCGGAAAGCTATATTTTGGGGGAGGCAATGGC
>JAUILM010000790.1 GCA_030432855.1 Bacteroidia bacterium | reverse complement strand
ATAAATCAGATCACGGGAGACTTGCTCAATAAATACCAAATCCATACGACGGGTATCAATTGGGAGAATATACAAGGTGTTCGAGTGTCCCCCAATGTGTATACGCTCACTACCGATCTGGATCGATTGATTGAGGCAGTAAAAAAGATTGCTGCTACTTAATCCCGGGCGGATGCCATACGATCTGTGCCGAGATAGGTGTTATCAAGATTAGTAAACCATCTCCGCTCTGAAGGCAGCAGTAGTCCATCTACCTTGATAAGTCCGCTTAATGTGATGTATTCACCATCATTTTTCATTTCATCATGAAAGAACTGATACCCACGCATCTGAAAATCCTTACGATCGAAGTAGAAATACCACGTATCGTGTCCTACTTCTAGATCATAGGTGACTTTTAGTTTGTAGACAGGATAGCCATCATAGGTAGTTTCTATTACGCTATCGTCAAGTACGGTACCTGGATCCGTTAACTTCATCGGTAGTAGCCAGAGATATGTGTAATAGTTGCGGAGCATGTTCGCCCGGTCATTGGATATATTTAATTGTTGCCTGAGGTCCTCGGAGATCTCACTGGATCCATTTACTTCTGTCTGAAGACTGTCACTGGTGAAAGAATAAGAGATCAGGTCATCATTTCTCCGTTGAATTAGTTCGAATTTTGATTGACTCAAGTCCATGTTCAAGATAGTTGTTCGATCCGAGCCACCCGGTCTCGTTTCTGTCAGTGTGAAATGGATTGGTTTCTTATCCCAGGTTTTGTTTGGATCGTGAAACTTCATACTCCTTTCCAGAACCTGATTTGCCGATATCTGGGAAAATGCAGGAAGAGTAAGGATGGAGAGAGATAGGGTCAAAATGGCAGTAGCCAAAGTTGTCTTTTGAGACAAAAACGAAAGGGAGAATTGAAGATGACACATTTACGCAAAAGATAATGGATGTTACAATCAAGAGCTAAGATTTAATATTACTTTTAGGTATGCAAGCAGAACGTCGAGAACTCAGTATACTGTTTTGCGATATCCTGGACTCTACCGCAATGGCAGACCAACTGCTGCTAGATGACTTTTTAGATATCATTCAAAGTTATCATCGATCAGTGTATCAGAGTATCACGGTACAATATGGGTATGTAGCACAGCATTTAGGTGATGGTGTGATGGCCTATTTTGGCTATCCGGTATACTTTGCGGAAGCTCCCCGAAATGCCATAAGAACGGGATTTCAATTGATAGAAAGTATGGCTCCCGTGCGGGAAAGAGCCCGGAGAGTAAATTCCGACATTAACATACGGATCAGCATTCATACAGGCATGGTGGTCATGGCGGATCTGGGTCTGGGTGATCGGAAGGAGCGTTTGGCATTAGGTGGTACACCCAACATTGCTGCCCGATTGCAAAGCGTGGCTCCTACGAATGGAATTGCCGTCAGTGAAGAGACGTTTAACCGTACCAGCAAGGACTTCGAGTTTTCGCATTTAGGTAGTTTTCAGCTGAAGGGATTGACGACTCCAATGAACGTATATCAGCCACTAAGACCGAAGTAGTGGCTTTTTAACATATTAAATTCTGGGCTATGATATCTCTTAGAAAAGGCCTCTTTCTTGCCTTCGTTGTTATTCTTCAAATAACTGAAGCACAGACTATTAGTGAGGATCAATTAAAGGGTCAAGTGATGCATTGGATTGATGAGAATGCAAAACTAGGTCAGGTCATGGTGGATAAGGTCTTCAGCTTTTCGGAGCTGGGATTTCATGAGGTAGAGACATCAGGCTATCTCACGGGTATACTTGAGGAGAATGGGTTTGAGATAACCCGGGGTATCAGTGGAGTACCCACGGCGTGGATTGCCAAGTGGGGCTCCGGCAAGCCGGTGATAGCCATTGGAAGTGATCTGGATTGCATTCCCAAAGCGTCACAAAGACCTGGCGTGGCTTACCATGATCCAATCGTGGATGGGGCGCCTGGACATGGTGAAGGGCATAACTCAGGCACTCCACTAAATATCCTGGCAGCGTTATCGGTACAGGAAGTCATGAAAGAACACAACCTTTCAGGTACCCTGGTACTGTGGCCTGGTGTAGCTGAAGAACTCGTGGGTACCAAAGCCTATTTCACCAGAGATGGATACTTTGATGATTTTGACATCTGCATTTTCACCCATGTGGGCAATAACATGAATGTCAGCTGGGGGCAGTCTCGTGGTACGGGGCTGATTTCAGTGGAATATACTTTCGAAGGTGAAGCCGCACATGCTGCCGGGGCACCCTGGCGAGGTCGAAGTGCTGCAGACGCCGTTGAGTTGATGAATATCGGATGGCAGTACCAGCGAGAGCACCTGGATCCTTTGCATCGCTCGCATTCGGTTATTAATAATGGTGGAGATCAGCCCAATGTGGTGCCCTCTAAAGCATCTATTTGGTACTATTTCAGACACGTGACCTATCCGCGCATCATGGAGGTGTATGACCGTGCCAACAAAATAGCAGAGGGTGCTGCCCTTATGACAAATACCACCATGAGTAAGCGCATTCTTGGAAGTGCATGGCCCCGACACTTCAATAAGGTGATAGCTGAAACGATGTATGAAAATATAAGAGAAGTGGGATTACCGGAATGGTCCGACGAGGACCAGCTGCTGGCCCGGAGTCTTCAGAAAGAAATCAACGCTTTTGATACGAGCGGACTTGCAACCGATCTGGATTCTATCGCCCCGCCAGTCCGCAACTTCGTGAGTGGTGGTTCAGATGATATTGGCGATATATCCTGGAAACTTCCTACTGTCACACTAAGATATCCCAGTAATATACCAGGATTGCCAGGACACCATTGGTCCAATGCCGTGGCTATGGCTACGCCTATCGCGCATAAGGGTGTGATCGCCGGTGCCAAAGTAGAGGCGATGACAATTCTGGATTTTATCCTGGAGCCCACTCTGGTTGATGATGCCTGGAAGTATTTCCGCGAAGAGCAAGGGATGAAGATGGAATATGTGCCGATGGTGGGTGAGGAGGATAAACCAGCTATCGAGTTAAATACGGAAATCATGGAGACCTACCGACCAATGCTCGAAGCATACTATTACGATGAGAAGAAATTTGATA
>JAUILM010000789.1 GCA_030432855.1 Bacteroidia bacterium | reverse complement strand
TCATTTTCCTTGCGACTTTAAGATCCACATTATTATACCCTGCACATCGTAATGCAACCACTCTCACCCCATACGAATCTAGTTCCTGCAAAATTTCTCCGGATACATTGTCATTTACAAATACACATACACCCTCAAAATCCTTTGCCAGTGAGACGGTAGAGGCATCAAGAGTAGCCTCATAAAAGACAAATTCATGGGGACAATTCAACCGCTCATTGCTGGACTCGATAAAGTCCTGGTCATATCGCTTGGTGCTAAATACAGCTACTTTCATATCTCTGATGGGAATTGTTTTTCCAAAAAAGTTTGAACGTCAAAGATACAAGTACATGAACAGGGTTGAGAGTTTAGCTCTGTGTGATGTTCCTCACAACTTTGAATCCAACAACTATTTTCTTTTGTAGTAAAAAATACAATGAGTATTCAGACAGCCTTACGAGAAAATCAAGTCACCATCATTGATGTGCGTGAACCCTATGAATTTGAGACGGATCATATCCAGGGTGCCCTAAACATACCCCTTGGGGAGGTTCCCGGGTGTATTAAGGAACTTCGCCAGATGGCTAAGCCGCTGGTTTTGTATTGCCGTAGTGGAAACCGAAGTGGTCAGGCAGCCAATTATCTTGTCGCTAATGGGGTCACGGAAGTTTACAATGGAGGCGGTCTCTACGACATGAAACACTATCTCATGAATGCCCGTTAATTACTTTTCAATTTCAAAAAAATCGAGAAGTTTACCTTCCAAATCAAACATCTTGAAGTATAAAATGGATCCGTTCACATCCACCCGACAATAATGGTGTCCTCTTTGGACCCTATTGGAAAAAGCGGCATGATAGGGGACGAAATCTTCAAGGTTTCCCCCTCCTCCACCACTTTGCACGTATACTACTCCGTCTTCATCTACTCTGCCATCCACTAAAGGCCATGAGCGCTCGTATGCATGGACATGACCATAAAATACGACATCGATATCATTTGTCTCGTACAGCTCTTTCAGATCATCAAATTTGGGATCACCTTCAGTAGATTTTCTGCCTTGCCAGGTATTACCAAAATCATCTTCATCAGAGGATACGGGACAATGATGATGCGCCACAATCTTCCACTCCGCTGAGGATTCTTTGAGAGCCTGCTCAAGCCAGGCATATTGCTCACCCCCTTTCTTTAAGGATGGATTGTCGTTACTATTGAGCATGAAGAAATCCATATTGCCATATGAAAATTGGTAATACGCTTCATCTCCTGGCAGACGATGGTATTTCTTGTACCAGAATAAATCACCTTCACCATTACCGGGTACCGGGAAAACCGGTATTCGACTGGCCACCGGGGTGATGCCCGTAAAATATTCATGATTCCACTGAAACTTATGTCCCAACATCCCACCATCGGTGATATCCCCCAAATGCAAGATGAAATTTGGCCGTTCCTCCCATATTTCATTACCCAATTGCTGATTGATATGAGGTCTACTTTCGGTATCACCCAGGATGCAAAACGACACAGGTGATGAAGATTCAACGGCAGTATTAAACGTAAGTATTCCTGACGAACAGACAGAATCCCGACCGTCGATTGAGGCAACCTCATAATAGTACAATGTCTGCGGATCAAGATCTGGGATAGTCACTTCATGAATAAAGCCTACAGAGTCGGTTTGTACAGAATCCGTCAATGGAATACTGGTACCATATCGTACGATAGATCGTGTGGGACGATCCGTTTCCCAAATGATATTCATACTGTTTTGAGTCGCCATATGAAGATAGGGGCCTGCTGAAAAATGAAAAGTATTTTCAAACAAAGCGCCTCTATCGACTTGCTCCTTTAAGTTTTGAAAGGATCTTTTAGCATCTGCTCCTTGCAATGCACAATCATACACCGATAGTCGCTTGAATAGATTGTCAACCTTCATGAAGGGTTCATTTTCAAAATATCCTGCAACCTCCATGCGCTTTCCAAAAGTAAAAGTCGCATGATCTGGTAACGATTTGGAGGCTACCAATTCGCCGTTTATATATAACCGTATGGCATCGTCATCCTTGACAGCTAATATCTGTCTCCAATACTTTTTGTAGCCCTGAGGAACATCGCTCACAATTTCCTGCACACCAAATTGATGAGAATGTAACTGAAAAATGATCTCCTTGTCATAAATACCTACTAACCAAAAATCCTGTTGATTCTGATCAGTTGTTGACCTTATGATGGCTCCCACAGGAGTGTTCACATGATGAAGAAATGAGAGGTTCACCGTAAATGCCTGATCGATCATCAGGGGTGGTGCTTCGATATCCGTGATGCGTTGTGTGGGATACATACCATAGAAAACAATGGGATTACCCAACATTTTCACACGTTCGAAGCCACTTTGGGGTTGCACTACTTGCTTACCCGGATAGTTTGCAGCATGACCCGACAGTGTATAATGAGGATGAAACTCCCAATCAACGAGTGGCTGACAGGATTGTGCCTGAGCTCTACCTGGTAGAGCATGTAGAAATACCCACATCCAGAAAACTATGGTGAAGAACTTACAATTCATTGTAACACATTATGCCAGTAAGTTATGCCTTCAATCTATCCTTTTCAGTAAGTCAGATTTAAGAATCTATAAACTTTCAGAAAGAAACCCTATCGGCTTAATGCATAAATAGCAAAGCTTCCCAGCCAGTGACCTCCTTCATAAGAATCATCCACAAGATTCGGAAGAGAATATCCAATATGTTGATTAGCCACGTTGATTAGATGACTATACTCTGGATACTGCTCAGCAATACCATACAGTACCCAGGCCCTGCTAAAATTGAGACCATCCAAATGTACCAGTTTGCCATCCGTACGATCCGAAACCTTACCGACGTCTAATGCAAATGCCGAGTCGGTGAGAGTAGGTAAGAACTCGCTCAACCAGGTAGTAAACTCCGTGGAATCTAATACTCTCCGCATCAGATCCACTTCTTCCAGACAGGGTGATAGAAAATCGAAACCACTGGGTTCCCATGTCAGAGGACATCCCCTGTCATCCAAATAGTAGCTGCGTGCCCGGTCTTCAATCATATCTGCCAGTACATCATGACCAGTAATGCGGGCAAAA
>JAUILM010000029.1 GCA_030432855.1 Bacteroidia bacterium | reverse complement strand
CCAAATTTAAGACTATGGCAATTTGGTTTTTAATCGCATTAATTATCATGGTGGTTTCAATTCCCTGGTTCTTATCTCCGATGGCACCTGAACGACCTCTTTTCCGGGGATTCTAGTTAAACGGCCCTTCGCATGAGCAAGCAAGTTGGTGTGGCATTTATTGGGGCTGGCGACATTTCGTATCTGCACGGAATGGCTATAAAAAATATTACATCAGCACGATTCTGTGGTATTTGGAACATAACTCAAGAACTGGCAAATGAGAAACATGCCTTGTTTGGGGGTAAGATTTATCCATCAGCAGAAGCTCTTTGCGAAGACCCGGATGTAAACGTCGTATACATTCTTACCAGTCTGGAAGCCCACCATCAGTACGCTACCATGGCTTTGGAAGCAGGAAAACATGTGTTTGTGGAGAAGCCTGTAGGTAGTACTGTAGATGAGATCGAAAGTCTGCGTGAAACCGCTATTCGATCAGGAAAATTATGTGTACCAGGACATAATTACATTTATGATGACAGTATCATACGTGCCCGGGATATTATTGAAAGAGGAGACATTGGCGATATCGTATCGATTTATATCATGTACAATATCCAGCATCCTGAAGATGTTGCCGCCCGATGTGAGGGAGTAATACGGCAAATTCTCACACATCATTCCTATATTTTGATTTATCTGGGTGGTCAGCCAAAGGAATTATCAGCTATGAAATCAGTCATTCACTATGAAGAGCTGACCAAGGAGGATCTGGCCATGTGTAATATCAAAATGGACAACGATTCGATAGCACATTTTTGTGCAAGCTTTGCTGCCGATGATCAGGCTGGTGATCCATGGACCATGATGGTAAAAGTGATTGGCACCCACGGAGCCACCCGATACAGTTACAGGGATTGGGTAGACAATCGAAAAGCACAGGTGCATTCGCAAACATATTTGGCGTACCCATACAGTATTGAGCAGATTGATCGCTATTTCATTGAACGTTGTGTTTTGAAAAATGAGCCTGCTCTATCGACCCTGGATGATGCCATTACAGCTCAAAAGATGATTGAAGCCATGGAAGCTTCCATCGAAGAAGGTAAAATCACAGCCATCCGATAATGCTATCCTTTCCAACGTGACTGCCATGCCCGGGGACCCACATATTCGCATGAAGCACTGGCTACCCTTCCGGCATCCGATAATGCCGCTTTGAAATCCCCCTGATGGTACACTAGAAAATAAGATAAAGCTCCGTGATATATATCTCCCGCAGCAAGTGTGTCGACTGCTTTTACCTGCGGTACTTTTATGGAGAAATCTTCTCCGTTAGAACTTCCCGTAACGGGGTTTTCTCCATGCGTGCATGCGTGAGTGACAATCGATCTTGCGGCAAGGTATTCACTAAGGGATTTGCGATGGGGTGGTGTGAAATGATGTGAAAAAACAGGAAAATTTGACAGCGTGAGACATGACTCCGTTGACTCCTTATAACTACCCCCGTCGAAAACCACTGGCTTCTGATCTCCTATTGAATGTAACATTTTAGCAGCTACATCTACGTAGAATCCATCAAGACAGAAAACATCAAAGTCGTCAATTGAAATATTGGGAATCCACGGATTTTGAAGCGTCTCTGCGTGGGATGTCAGTACGGTTCTGGATCCGGACTGCAGATTGATCATGATAGAGGAGATCGTGCTTTGATATTCTTCTTCCTGCACAAGATCAATATGTCTTATCCCAAAGTCATCCATCTTTTTCTGAATAAACGGAGACCATGCATGCTGCCCGATCGGTGAAACCAAAACTGCCTCACCACCAAGCACTGAAAAAGCATATGCAGCATTAGTGGCAGGTCCTCCAATTTCGATCATTGACTGATTCGCCTTGTACTTTTGATTTTCCTGCGGAAACCCATCCAATGTATACAATAGGTCTACTGTAGTGAGCCCGATGAATAATCCCTTCATACGACAGGCATCAGTAGGAATAATTATGCCCTGAATTAACCTGCTTCATCATATGCAGCTTTCAGCCAGTCGACCAATTGATCATCAATATCCTCAAGTTGTTTTATTTGTACCCGATGTGTACACATTGCACCAAAAGGACCACTTGACTCCAATCGCCCATCGATGGGACGATCATTAAACTTAAGTCCCAAATCCATCCTGGTTTTGGTACTTGGCTGAATGAGCGCAAACTGTCTATTCCTTCTTAAGCTCACACTAGACTTTTTAGGTACTATTTCCACGTCAGATCCAAACTTCTGAATGATTTGGATTATTTTCTCATACCATGGTAGCATATGAGATTTTTTCTCATACTGGTCCGTTACAAGATCCTCAGGTGCTTGCGATGCTGCATCGCTCGCACGTGCTTTTAAAGAAACAAAATTGGCATAACCGTGGGTGAAGTTGTGATCAGATTTCAGAAACTTCAATATTTGACCATGTTTCTGCAGGCCCGAATCTTTAACCACCTTTATCCAGTGGTCAAGAGACTGCCCCGTTTTTTCCAGTAAGCCTTTCTCCATTTATTTTATTAGATGTGATCTTAAACGAAATCCTGATCTGTCCATCGTGACCTGCCTGATCGTCGAGGCTCAGGTTGCATTTCGGGAGCTTCCTGGAGGTCTAAGTAGTCATCATATTCATCCTCGTGATCTTCTACTTTAAACTTTCTCCTAAGCCTATCCTTCTCCTTTTCAAATTCTTTGACCTCCCAGTCGATAGTGTTCTTGCCAAACAACCCGAACACTGAAAAGTAGTGAATAAGAAGGCCAGCGCCCCATGGCATAAGAGGAAACATGAACCATACCTCTCCATTCTCCATGGTCAACATATTCATCATGAAGAAGAATATACCCACTGCTATATAGGCGGACAGGTGTCCATAAAACCCTTTTTTTTGTTTCACTCTACGTCGGGCGCGTCGCTCGATATAGTCGTTCATGCCATCAGAATACATGTGATTCATTAAAAAGTCAAGTCTAAAAATTAATATAAAAGATGCCGAATCTGTCAGAAAATCGATAAATGGAGTCCTATAGTCGTCCATCACACGAAATACTCCCTTGATGTTTTTGACGAAAATCCTGCAGAGACGTTACACAGATACTGCTATGATATAACAAAAAAAGGGCAGGAATAGTGCCTGCCCTTGCTGTCTGGGTCTTTTCCAGATTATTTCATGGCCTTTTTCAAGGACTTTGAGGCCCATTTAGCCATCACTTGTGTTTCCTTATCAGTAAGTGCCTTCTCAGGCATACGCTCCAACATTTTAGCAGGTGGCATAGCGCCCTCTGAGAGTACTTTACTTATAGCTTTTAGTTTCATGGCCTGATCAGCTGCCGAAAGTCCAGCCAGGTCATCCCAAAGTAGTTTTTCTTTGGCCTTATCACTACGGCCTTCCGGGCTATGACAGCCATAGCATTTGTCTTTAACGATAGCATCTACCTTTTTAGGAAATTTGAGCATGGGAGCGGCTTCGAAACTATCACTGATCTTTTCACTCCCTCTAAATCCAGTCAAAATCATAATAGAAGCAAAAAGTACAACAGCAGTGGTAAATAGATTCTTCATGTTCAGTAAAATTGGTTACAAAAAATGGTTCGATAAGAAAGCGGCCATCGGCTGTACTACAATATAATAATTATCGGTAGATGATTGCTAGAAAATCCTTACTCACAAACAGGAGAAAAGACTTGTGATATCACTTCCTGATATACTTCAAAAAAATGAGTGTCAGTAATACAATCCAGGGCATGGCATGGAAGACGAGGTCGAATATGTCCATAACCTCCATACCCTTTCCACCTCCAAGGACCCATCTAATTTTGCCTACGATATGAGGCTCGGGGAAAAAAGGCGCCAGACCCAAAGTCAATGAGGCTATTAGTGCCATTATGATCCACTGTGAATCAACATGCTTTTTGTCCATAGTGGTTAAATATCAGATATACTTTCGGCCCGGACAGTGATGGGGGTCACATGCCGTATCAATAGATGAGTCTGTCCATATAGACGATGGCTCCGTCCACTTCAGTAAAGCCGTGCTTTTTATACAAACCCTGTGCATCCCGGGTACCTAAAAACCACTTTTTTACATTGAGAAAAGGCTCATATTGTAGGATCTGGTTGAGGAGTATTCTCGCGTAGCCTTTTCCCCTATGGTCTTCTACAATAAAGAGATCCATAAGGTATGCAAACACTACTTCATCAGTCAAGACGCGAGCAAACCCAATCTGACGTCCGTCAATATAGACTCCAAAACAGACTGTATTTTCGATCGAACGTATGACCTGCTCCCTGGTACGACCCAATGCCCAGTACGATTCCGTCAGGAAGCTATAGATCATGTCAATATCCAGTCTCGATTTATCAGTGCTAATTTCTATTTCTCCATGCTGTCTCATCGCAATTTCAACATCTTAGGTGGTTGGATACATGCTGACAAAACATGATCTTCATTCGTCTGCAATGACACGATAAACGTCCAAGAAACAGGGTTAATCTCTTCGATTTACCTACTTTCTAATTAGGGAAGAAAAAGCAGTCTATTGATCAGTTTGTTTGCAGATAAGAAGATAAGAAAAATTCACTACAATCAAAAAATGCAAGAGTAGATAAATACCAGGTTATAGTTATGTATAATTTTCTGATAATCAATTTATAAAATTATTCTTATCCGTATATTAGTCCAATATTCAGAATCTCAGCAGTGTTGGATTTGATTGAGAATTGTCGGATTGATTGTACAATATTCATTATATCCGCTAGAAAAAAGGAATCGAGAGTATGACAGATAGTACAAAGTCCTGGAACATGCTGGTATCCGGCATAAAAGCATTTCTGAAAGACCGCTTCAATCTCTCCGAGGGAAAAGCTTCTGAAAAGCAGACCATTGAAGAAATACAACAGGGTGTGGCATTTAGAGGTGCCAATCTTTGGATTCTCATTTTTGCCACCATGGTAGCTGCGGTGGGACTTAATGTCAATAGTACAGCCGTTGTGATTGGGGCGATGTTAATTTCTCCTCTGATGGGACCTATCATGGGGATAGGCCTTGGTGTGGGTATTAATGACTTTGAGCTGATCTTAAAGGGTCTGAAAAACCTGGGAATAGCCGTGTTGATCAGTGTAATCACTTCTGCTCTCTACTTCTGGATCTCGCCACTCAATGATGCCCAATCCGAGTTGCTGGCACGGACCTCTCCTACCCTATGGGATGTTCTGATTGCCTCCTTCGGAGGACTGGCGGGAATCGTTGCCGGCTCTCGTAAGGAAAAAAGTAATGCTATACCAGGAGTAGCCATTGCAACCGCCCTTATGCCCCCCCTGTGTACGGCAGGTTATGGATTGGCCACCAGTCAGTGGACGTATTTCTTTGGTGCCTTTTACCTTTTTTTCATAAATAGTGTTTTCATTAGTTTGTCGACATATCTGATCGTTAAAGTACTCCGATTTCGTCAGAAAGAGTTTCTGGATCCTGAGCGTGAAAAGCGAGTAAAGCGTTCCATCATGATATTTGCTATTCTAACCATCATGCCCAGTATATGGACTGGGGTCAAGGTAGTACGTGAAAGTATATTCACTCGCAATGCACAGACCTTTATCAATACGGAGATGGAATTTCCCAATACACAAGTCATCAATCGAAAGATTGAATATAATCCGGATGGAGGTCTCATCCAGGTCACACTCTATGGAGCCCCCATTTCGGTCGATCTGGAGCACAGTTTACGATCCAAGCTGGATGACTACGGATTGCATAATTGCAGCCTTGACATTCTCCAGGGGTATCAGGATGAATCAATTGATAGAGCTACGGTGGAACAAATGAATCTTCAGCTTCGTACCGGTATCATCGAAGAACTGTATGAAAAAAATGAGGAGCAAATCCGCAGCCGTGACGATAGAATTAAGCTGCTCGAAAATGAAATCATCAGTTATAAATCACAGCTACTTCCCATAGCAGACTACAGTCAGGAGATCAAAGCCTTTAATCAAAATCTGGAAGAGTTTACGATTACACCATCGGTTATATCCCAGGTTGACAGCATGACCATGGACACGACCTATCTTGCTTATGCACGTTTTAAGAGAACTCCACGCAGATCAGAGTTGACCGAATTACAGACCTGGCTTATTGCTCGCACCAAAGCCGAAAAAATTCGACTGGTGGTAGATTAAATCTCTAGTCAAGTTGAATGACCGGAAATCGTGCATCCATCACATTCCCGATAAATAATTTGTCTTCAAAAGGAATTGCTACCGAAGAAGCGGATACCTCATCACCATCATCAATGTATACCCTTTCTACATCAGGACCATCCCCCTCCCAGCGAACTGTGATTACTTCAGATGGAGCCTTGGGCTGCCTTCCAGAAGCGAAAGATGCAAAGGTCAGAAGATCGGGATGTGCACCAATCCAAAGGTTACCTTCACCATCAATTTCTATGTTGTCCACTCCTGTGCCACAATCAATCATTTCCTGCAACTGAAGGGCCCCGCCCACCTGTCTTGAATAGACTCTCAACTGAAAATCCCGTGATGTAGCAACATACACCTGATCCTTCGATGGGTCATAGTTGATACCATTTGCATATGGCAATTCATCAGCCACTTTGCGGAATGAAATGCCATCATAAAAGCCAACACTTGATTTCGACCAGCCCAGGTAATTTTCAGTAAACAATTCGAGTTTGTTGCGGGCTCCCTGACTGTTAGTAAAATAAAACTGCACAGGACCAATTGCCACAATATCATTGGGATGAGCCAGTATTTCATCTTCATAGGTTTTCTGATGGGTCAGTGTATCTCCTTCCAAAAGAAATTCCTCCACATAATGCCGTGTATCTCCCATGCCCATATCACGATAATTACCTACATGGTTAATCACCAGGAGTCGATATGTCGTACTATCCAATGACAGTAATGAAATACCGTGGGGATGAAGGCGTTGCGTAAATCCCTTAGTCAACAGTCTCGGGCTCAGGGTAGGATCATCAAGGTCTATCTTGTAAAGGGCTCCCTGTGATCTTTGGCCATCGCGTCGTCCCGCCCGATCATCGGAAGAAACGATCAGGAATCGTCCCTCTCTGCTGATCGCAAGGTCCTCGGCTCCCGGGACATCGATATATGTCAGGAGTTGCCCGGGAGATTTATGATCTACATTGCGAAAATAGCCCGTCTCATACATCAGGTTAGCGATGTAGCCTGCCAGTAGCAGCATCACAGCGAGAAGTAGTACACCTATGATCTTACCCTTCATCTATGTCCACGTTTAGACATGCAAGATAGCCATATGGGTCCACAAAGTCACGCCAGCATATAGAAGCCTTTACATCAGCCTTGTTCTTCTCGCTTCAGATTTGATAAAAACTCCACAACGTCTCTGATTTCACGCTTAGACATAAATGCCGTCACAGGAGGCATACTTGAGGGTAGATTTTCACGTGTCTCGATTCGATCTTTTGCGATCTCCAGAGGCTCAGCATCATTAGTCCGCAAAATCAACTCGTGCTCACGCTCCTCTTCCAGTGTTCCAGAAGCCGTCGTCCCATCTTTCAGAGTTAGCACAACTACTCCGTAGCCCGGTGAAATTCGGGCACTCGGCTCTACCAGGGCTTGTAATAGCTCTTCTCTGGTCAGTTGATTTCCGATATTTCGAAGATTAGGCCCCACGGTAGCACCATCATCCCCAATAGAATGACAACGCGTACACTGACCAGTGGGATTTCTATTGAAATAGATCCATCCATCACGCATATTGCCACCATACAATGCATCTGCATACTGCTCTGTCAATGAGTTTCCCTGGCTTAACTCTGCCCAGGCAGCTTTGAGACCTTCTGAGCCTGACGAGTCAATCGCCTCTGAGAGGTCAAGAGCCAATTCTGGTGCCAGGCGATTCACTTCATATTGATCCAGGAGATCTTGCAAAATCGATTCTGTTTTAGATAATGGTAAGCTTCCCAGCACCCTTAACATCTGTTGTTGCTCTCTTACTGTTCCCTGTTCGAAAATTGGGGAGGCAATACCGGGCAAAGCTTCTGCGCTGATGTCCAGTTGATCCAACATACCCAGGGCAGTAGTTCGAACTTCTGATGAATTGTCCTGCATACCCTGTTGTATAAGCGACTCCATATCTGCAAAATCCAATGCAGCCAGGGTTGAAAGTACAGACGATCGCACGAGTTCACTATCCGAATTTTTGAAGATCGACTCCAATCGGCTACTTTGGTTCTTAAACTCAAGATGTTTGATCATCTCAGAAACAGAAACCAATACCTCGGGATCATTTTGCTTAAGGAAAGTCTCCATATAGGGCTCGACGGTCTCCTGCACGCTGGCAAGATCTCTGGAAATTTCTCCACGATATCGTCCATCTACTCGATCCATGACAGAGGGATCGGCCCATGTGCCAATCGTTGCCAGAGCTTCAGCCCTCAATACAGGACTAATATCCGACTGAGCGTATGCTATAAGATCTTTTAGAGTTTCGTCCGTCCCCACTCGCAAGCAAGCGTTGATCACTCTGCGCATAAGAGGTTCGGCATCACTTTTAGACGTCTTGATGAGGGCTGCCAGATCTGGAAGTGCGGGCTCGATAGACCAGTCATCATTGATTGCCCGTGCTGCTTCCGTCACAATATACTCGTCACTGTCATCCAGGAATCTGGCTACTTCCGGACTTGACCATTTTCGCAGCACCAGGACGGCAGCAAGGCGCAGTGAAAAATGCGGGCTATCTTCTAAAGCAAGGATAGGTGCTTCTTCACCGATTCTGGCCAGCGCCGACACAGCTGCGTGTCTTATATACAGATCTTCATCGCTATTCTCCTTCAAAAGATCAAGCAGTGGCGATACAGCGCTTGCAGCTTCTAATCGACCTAGTGCCTGTGCTGCATAGAACCTGGCGCGTGGGTAATCATGCGTGAGGTTACTGATAAGTGCCTCTGTGGCATCACCATAGCGTACATCACCAATGACTTTCGAAGCCTGAGCTACAATCTCAGGATCTTCATCCTGCAATAATGCCATCAGCGTCTCCGCCTGGGACAGATCATCTGCAGCCAGCTGACCTATGCCCCAAATCGCATGAACCCTTTTGAGTTGATTTTCTCTTTGTTGTATTGCAGCAATGAGTATTTCTGAATTTTTCCTGTTGACCAGTTCAAACTGGGCTTTTTGACGAATACGCATATCTCCGTACCCCAGCAGTTCGTCTAACCGCTCTACAGATTGCTCTGAGTAATCAAGAGCCATCAATTGTGCTGTTTCTTTCCGCTCTTGTTCTAAATCATTTTGATCATCAGTAACATCCATTTTCCAAACCCTTCCATAATTTTTGGTACCCCAGCCATTGATCCAATCAGCAGCATAAAGGGCCCCATCTGGTCCAAAATGAATGCCCGTAGGTAAAATACCCGTCACGACAGCCTCCTCTTCATCCAGAGCAAATCCGGCACCGTCAGGTTTTAAGCTAAAACTCCATATCGGTGACCGGGAGGGATTACCAACAAACTCAACCAGGAAAAATTTATCCATCCACCGCTTCCCCAGGGTATGTCCCGGATTGTAAACCATCCCAGTCGGACCATTATGAAAATTCATGATGGGTGGAATAATATATGCAGCCTGTCCCTCCCATCGTGGTACGAAGAGGCGTTCGTCCATCCAGACTTTGTAATCATTATTCTTGGGATCGGTGTACTTACCGTACTGCCAGTTAGCTCGCCAGCCGGCGTCAGAGTCCTCCACGATATACACGAGTCTCTCACTTTCTCCGCGATGATCACCATCGTTGTCTGCACTTATGATGTTTCCATATTCATCGAATACAAATTCGTGCGTGTTTCTCAAACCATGCGCAAAGACTTCAAAATCAGAACCATCAGGATTACTTCGAACAATGATGCCCTGGTTGGGGTACTTGTGATGGACCCCTTCGGAGGTTGTAATATTGGCACCTATATCACCAATGCCCCAATATATTTTACCATCCGGGCCTTCGATAGCACCTGACATGCCATGGCCACTAAATCCAATATGAACAGCATAACCGTGACTGATTGAAGTTTTGTCATCAAGTATACCGTCCCCGTCGGTATCACGGACACGCCACATATCAGGACCAATGCCTACGAATACATCTTCGCGTCGTACCAGTAGGGCACCAGCAACATCCGTGACTTCATCGTGAAAGTCATTTAATATCCGTGTGGATTGATCGGCCAGACCATCTCCATCCAGATCTTCCAGCTTCCATATCTCATCCTTTTCGATGGCAAGATCCTTCCAATCGTGACTTCCATCGTTATTGAGGTCAGGTAACCACTCGTTTTCATGACTTTTTTCCGGGGCAAAAAACCGATGAAGGAATTCGCGACGATCTTCGACATCTTCCCAGCTTATGGATTCGGTCATCCAATGCGGATAACCCCGAATGTCAAATTCAGAATTCTTCTGGCGGTTGGTTCGGGTCAAATAAACATTCCCAAAATCGTCGATAGACATGGCAATTGGATCCGGAGCCAGGGAATCGGAAGCCCACAGCTCCAGCTTGATACCATCCGCCAATTGTAAGGTCGTATTATCCCGCACCTCTTTGGCATAGGTAGCTGCCGTTGATTTATCCACCGTCACTACTAACGGTGCTTCTTTCACCTCTTCCGTCGCAGGCTCACAGGCATGCAACAATATGATGACACAGACTATTGTCAAAACTCGAATAACCATGAATTGTATTGATTTCCCTCTGAACTAATATTGCAAAATAAGACAATAACCACAATCGTGGGTATGAAATCCAAACCGTCGAGGTCAAAAACCATTTGTACCTGCTCGTTTACCTATTTCTCTCCAATCCCTTATGGAAAAGACAACGTAACTGTAAGCTTAAGGCCCGAATAAAGAGAATACATATAGTATGGAGTATGGTAGTTCACCCTTTGAGGGACAGCCTTTTGTAAAAATGTTTGAATGAATCCCATAAAAAAATGATTGCATTAAACTTTTTGTACCTTAAATTTAAACAAACAGTTGCCCACAAAAACTACATGTTAGATCGACTGATTTTGACAACCAAACCTTGGTCTATATGGCTTATCATCTTTGCCATGGCCTGGAGTGTTGTGGGACCTTATTTCACTACCACAAATAAAGATGGGTCTGTCATTGTGCAATTGATCGACTTTCTGGAGGAAGAACCTGAGAAAGATGATAAGAAACCGGCAAAAGATAAGTCTATAAAGATCAATTCTTTCCAGTTGAATCAACTTAGCAACCGCGCTCAAATTCATGCATCGAAAGCTTTGGATTTTCGAGAATTGTATACGTTGCATATACCAGAGATACCTGACCCTCCACCTGACTAGCATCACATAACTAAATTGTGATCCAAGACCTTTTTCTAATTTATTGATTTGAAAATCTCGCGATTCAAGGGCGAAGAGATACGCTCACCTGATCGAAGAGATATAAAAGCAATTATATGCAAAATCGATTCGGATTTGATTTTAAGCATTTTAGAGGTGACTTATTTGGTGGAATCACTGCCGGTATAGTCGCATTACCTCTTGCACTAGCATTCGGACTTCAATCTGGCATGGGAGCAGCCGCCGGTCTCTACGGTGCCATATTTATCAGTTTTCTGGCGGCACTATTTGGAGGCACAAATACTCAGATATCTGGTCCAACTGCGCCAATGACGGCGGTCAGCATGGTCATCATTGCGGGCATAGTAGCGGCCAATGAAGGCAGTCTTGAAAGGGCTTTGCCTGCCATCTTAATGGTTTTTCTTTTAGCAGGCCTTATACAGATCGTATTGGGCTTTCTTAAGGTCGGTGTATACATACGGTATATCCCCTACCCAGTGGTCTCAGGATTCATGACCGGTATCGGAGTCATCATTCTCCTTACCCAAATACTTCCTGCACTGGGTTACTACCCCAAAGAAGATACTGAGTTTGTTCAGCAATATATACCAGAGGCTGAAGAGGTGATTCTCGAGAAGATCCTTCGTGAAGAGGCAGGTGAAGATATTTTAGTTTTAGAAGATTTTGAAGAAACTATCAATCGTGCAAGTACCATTACCGAAGCAGACATACAGCAGGAAGCTTCCTTCCTGGCTTCCAACGAAGCATCTGGTGTAATGGGGGCCCTCAAACTTATGCCGCGGGCTTTCCAGAATATAAACGTGACAGACCTGATCATCGCACTGCTGACGATCTTTATAATATATGGATTTAAACGAGTCACCACGGCGGTTCCAAGTACTCTGGTCGCATTGCTTGCCGTGTCAATCGGCACATTTTTCCTCGTTCCGGAGTATCGAACCATTGGGACCATTCCCAGTGGTTTTCCCGACCTTCATCTGGACATTTTTGGAAGTTTTAATTTCGGGCAGGTAGCCCCCTATTTACTGACTGCCGCATCACTGGCAGCACTAGGGGCAATTGACTCATTGCTCACCTCCGTAGTGGCTGACAACATGACCAAGACCAAACATAATCCTAACAGGGAACTGGTAGGTCAGGGCATCGGGAACTCGATAGCTGCACTATTTGGAGGTATACCCGGTGCAGGCGCGACCATTCGAACTGTGGTCAACATAAATTCAGGAGGAAAAACTAAGCTTTCTGGTATGATTGCCGGTGTACTTATCCTCATCATATTGCTCTCACTGGGACCTCTAGCCTCACAAATTCCTGCCGCAGTGTTGGCCGGGATTCTCATCACAGTGGGTATTGGTGTAATGGATTATAAAGGGTTGCGTCATATTCCTTCTCTACCCATTAATGAGGTGATTGTAATGTTTCTGGTACTTATTCTGACCGTCACCATCGGACTGATAGAAGCGGTAGCTATTGGACTCATACTATCTTCCGTGTTATTTATGAAGAAGATCTCGGATGTGGTAGATCATCGAACGAAGACAACTCCCATCAAGGATTTCTCTCGCGAAATTCCATGGAAAGATGAGGGTGATATTATTAAGCGACTCGGTGAGAAGATCTATATCAAACACCTTGATGGGCCTCTGTTCTTTGGATTTGCTTCACGTTTCCAGGACATGGTAAATGCGCTTCCCAATCTTAATATCGTGATCATCCGCATGGATAAGGTACCTTATGTAGATCAATCGGGTTTGTATGCTATGGAAGATGCAGTAACCTATCTACAGGGATTGGGCATCGAAGTAGTCTTCACAGGACTGCACGGACAGCCACTCGAAATGTTTGAAAGATTTAATCTGGTACCCGGTCAGGTCACTTATGAGGAATGTTTTGAGACATTCGAAGAGTGTGTGATCTGGCTTGAGGGTCATCTAAATCAAAAATATCCTGCTCCGGCGAGTTAATAGTTGTGGCAATCAAGGAAGCAATTATAAAATAACAGTGGGCCTCGGCCTGCTGTTTTTTTTTATCATGACTAAACGAAAGCCCCTGAGCCGTGCACTAAGTAAGAATTCGTAAAATACTTCGACAAAAATACCTCAGCATTTTTCCACAATATTTTTTCCATAATATCCGTCGGGTCGAGGCCATATCGCAAAGTATCAAACTGCGGTGTCCCAACATCATTGATTCGCCGATTCCAAAAATCAACTACATCTGTTTTAAACTGAAGCATAAATCGACCCTCTGGGTAAGTATCCAACGGATTGATGACGCCATCAAAATCAGTACCAAGCGAAATATGGTCATAACATTTAGCACTTCCCACAACATCAGCAATATGTAGTACCTGATTTAAGAATATGGCACAGGTGGTGGGTCGAAGAATTTCCCGGATTTTTTCGATTTCAAAGTTTACCTCATTAAGTCTCCCTTCGATCCGTTTAAATTTTTGCGACTGTTTGTCCTGTATCCTCCTCATTTTATCTTCGAGTCTAATTTGCTTTCGCACCCGAATACCCAATTGCTTTTTTGTATCCCTATACGTTCGAAAATCTGCATGATTCAAAATAATCTCATCTCTTCCCACCACGATTCTAAAATTTTCTGAAAAATCAGGAAGTTCCTTTCCGACAATCCTTTTCTCATCTATCATCAAGCCGATCAAACCATCAGAGGCAATTATTTCGAGTATTTCATCATCAAAAAGATTCAAGGCTGAAGTATTCACAGTCTTCTGAATTTTAGCCAGTGTGGAAATTTTTTCGAATGGCCAAAGTCTCTCCTGAAATTTAGACTTCGAAATATGCTTTTTAAGACTGGGTCTCCCGGCAACTGCAGTATGACTTTGTACAATAGGGATATTATCTCCCTGACCTCTTCTAAGCTTAACAAAATTATGATACCAAAAACGAGCTTTCGGACTCATATGCTTGGTATCAATTAACACACGCCTCGGATTTCTGGCCAATAAATGCTCGATTAATATTTCACCATATCGAGTCATTCCCAGGTTTAAATAACGGTCTCTCGAACCGCGTTGATTAAAAACAATTCGGGGAACACTAGGCGCATGTCCGCATACCAAATTGAAAAAGTGGTGTGCAAATGTGACAAAGAATAGAGGATATCGTTGCTTAAAGGATGTAATGTTAATTTTGATCTCATTAATCAGTTGATCCATAACCACTGAGTTCGGTTTAATGGCCTCTCGTTCGAGATCAGCATCCGCAGGGACGGTATTTCTCGAAATAAATGCATGTACCCCCTCTACTGTTATGAGAACTCCAATGTTTTTAGGATTCTGAATAGTGCTTTTTAATTCTCTAAAATTTGTGAGAATATGGTAGGATTTACCTGGAGCATATTTATTGGGTACATTTTGATGATTTTCGAGCTGACTTACTTCTTTCAATAAATCCGGAAAATACTGAAAGCCCCGACGCTTTATTGCCTTGACCGAATGTACACTAATACCAATGATGGAGGCGATCAATCGGTTTACATCGGTAAATAGCAAAAGGTTAGCCGGAATCTGCAACGCTGCTTTTGGCATGGTAAAGCCCCTTTCTATGGGATACAGTGCGGTACAGACACATCGAAATCCTCCCTCCAAATATGAAGAAAAATTTGCCTGATTTTTAAAAAGCAACTCAAAGGTTAGTAAGTTGACTATCCAGTCATATTTTTTATTCGTGAGGTCCATCCTGGAAACAGCTGACCAGTGATCTGGATTAGGTGGATGTTTGGTCTCGGGATTAGCTATGTAGTATGGCTTGATGGTGTTATGGCAGTGGAGGTCAAAAAGCATGAGTAGTCAGGTATTACTGTACAGAAGATACTTAATATTGATGTAAAATGCCTACTGGGTTACTATGGATCGTTTGAGAAGTGGATGCGGTTTAGATCTCCACCTAATCAAGCACGATGCGCACCATAGACTAAACTGCCCTATAAAGGTGCATCACAGATTATCAAGGTCTTTTTGCTAATTTTCTACCGTGTATAAGATAAAGAAACAAATCAGCTTCATGGTTGGAGTAGCCCTCACTCTAATCCTCTTACTGGGGTCATGCCAACGTGAACGCACCATTAGCTTCAATGATGATATCCGACCCATCCTAAATGATAAGTGTCTCCGTTGTCATGGAGGTGTACGTGCCAGCGGAGGTTTCAGCCTACTCTTTGAGACGGATGCTTTTGACACGACTGATTCTGGGAGACCCGCCATCGTGCGGGGAAATCATGCCAAAAGCACACTCTATCAAAGGCTCATAGAAACAGACCCTGAGCTTCGCATGCCACATGAGAGTGCCCCTCTCAGCGAAATCGATATCGAAAAAATTGCTACATGGATTGATGAAGGTGCCGTATGGGAAGAACATTGGGCTTATCTACCCCCACAACAGATTGAGACACCTTCGATCCCGGATAATGACTCCGTCCATAATGCCATTGACATCTTTGTACAAGAAGCTTTAAAAGATAAGGGACTACCTGTCAGTGCCAGGGCCGATACCCTGACACTGATACGACGACTTTACCTGGATCTTTTAGGCTTACCCCCAGGTTCTGATGAACTGACTAAAATCGAAGGCACCTTAGCAAAAGACGGTTGGGATTCACTCATTGATACTTTACTAACCTCACCTCACTTTGGAGAAAGCTGGGCGTCCCTATGGCTTGACCTGGCCCGATATGCAGACACTAAGGGATATGAAAAGGACTCCAATCGGGAGATCTGGCGATATCGGGATTGGGTCATCCAGGCATTTAATGATGATATGCCCTTTGATCAATTTACCATTGAGCAGCTGGCAGGAGATATGCTTCCCAATCCTACGGAAGATCAACTAATCGCGACAGCCTTTCATCGCAATGCCATCGCCAATGATGAAGGGGGAACTGATGATGAAGAATTTAGGGTGGCATCGGTCATTGATCGGGTGAATACCACCTATGAAGTGTGGCAGGGTGCTACTATGAGTTGCGTGCAATGTCACAGTCATCCCTATGACCCCTTCCGGCACAAGGACTACTACACCTCTATGGCCTACTTTAACAATGTGGTCGATCGGGACCTCTACAATGAACAGCCCAAGCTGCTATCATATGCTGATGAAACCAGTGCATATGTCGCAGAGCAGGTGCAATGGATAAATGAGCATCTGCCTGAGCCGTATGATCTTGAACTCAATCCAAACATGCACACCACCTTCCAATCCCTCCTGGATAGCCTTGACTATACCTATCTGGAAGCAGAAGAGTTTCAAGTATCGGGCAACTATATCGAATTAATCTGGCCGGATCTGGATATGGTCTGGCAAGTGATGGATAGCAACTGGATTAAATTCGAATCCATTGATTTTACGGATGTGGAATCATTAGGCTTTTATGCTGCCACGGCGCTAAATCATGCGGGAGACATCTCCATCCATCTTGATTCGCTTAATAGCGAAGCCATTGGTCGCGTAAAAGTCACCAGGACGGGCACCTGGGATGGATGGCAGGGATCCCGACCATCTCACGATTTGGTTAAGGAATTCGTCACAGAAATCCAGCCCGTTTCCGGCGTACATGATGTGTACTTCCGATTTTGGCTTGGGGACACCTACATACAGCACTTGTTTTATCTGGATCGCATATTCTTTTACC
>JAUILM010000788.1 GCA_030432855.1 Bacteroidia bacterium | reverse complement strand
TTCCAAACCCTAACTCCGGAGTATTTAATATTCCCTTAACCGAGGGTATAGTTCCAGACGAAATAAGTGTGATGGACTCTAATGGTAATAGAATTAATGCCATCGCAACCTTTAATAGTACTTATATAGAAATACGAATGCCAGGGTCCTGTCAGGGTCATTATTATTTGAGTGTCATATTGCCGTCAAGAGTTCATACCATTTCATTTATTTGTATTTAGCACAAAAAAAACCTTCGAGCAATAGAGAGTAGGTTAAAAGAGATTTGAGCACTGTGAACTGCAATTTATAAGAATTCATTCAAGGTGGCATACAGCGGAATGCCAGCCATAAATATTTTCAATATAATTGGTTTACTTTACCATACTCTGGAATTGATATGAGTTTATCAAATCTTCGTTTTGGATTGGAGATGTTGTTTTAATTCACATCATATTACATAAGAACTCCGTCGACTGGTTGAATTTTTTCGGGTAATTCTTCTTCATCCAACATTTCACGCAAATCAATTTCTATGGTTCGGCACAATGCCGTCATGGGAACATCATTGATGAAGTTTTCAAACGGATCTTCACTGTTGTCCCCAATTAATTCCATAGTTAAAAAGATCCATGCTATGATGGTAAAAAATGGCACCGTAAGCCAGATGTAACCATGTCCCATATCATTAAATTCCCCAACTAACCCAAATGGGATTAATAGGGTGAATATCCAAACGAAAACCTTGCTGAAGTACGAGTATTGCCTGGGTAAAGGAGTGTTTTTGATTCGTTCACATTTTCCTTGTAAATTGTAGAATTCCTCTTGCACTCTCATCATTTCCGTGTGTCGAAAATCATCAATGAGTCCTCTTTGCCGCAGCTCAAGACAGTCAGCCCCTTGTGCGCGAATAATTTGTGTGGCGGTATTGACTTTTTCTTCGATCATGTGGGCTTCATCCATACAGGAAAGAAACTTGCCTACATCCCTGTTCCAATCCTCACCTCCAGGTCTCCCGGAATACATTTTTTTCGGAATACCGTTTTTCATTTCACTTAGGCTGAAGGTTGTTGGTACGCGGAGTTGAAGACGTAACGCATTTATCCAAGCAATGTGACGATAGATTAGTCTGCGATGAATATGATGAAGAGTAGTATCATCAACCGGAGTATCCGCGTGCAGATTACTTACAAAGCTCGTGACCTGGTTGCCCCATGTCCGGCTGTAATTTACGATTCCACCCCAAATCTTCCGTGCTTCCCAAAAACGATCGTATGATTGGTTGTTCTTAAATCCTAAATAAAATGCAACAGCTATACCTATTGAGCCTGTTTCTAAACACCCTCAAAGTAGTGATTTCATTGGATTTATCATTCCTGAATAGTTTGATTCATAGCTAAGTGACTTTATGGGAATGATACTTCTATGATGTTCCTCTGTGTAGATGAGCTCTAAAAATGTATTTATAGTCCATTTTAGATGTTTTTTCACCCATTTCTTAAGATTGAATGCACTTGCAGCCATTAACATCACTTTATTTGCACTTTTTATTCCACGGGTATTCATTTTTCTGAGTCCGTAATATTGTTGCAAACTCCCAAATACTGGTTCTACTGTCTGCATTCTTAAAGCATAACTGTCCTTGCCTCGTTTACTTTTTAATCGCTTCAGCATTCTCTCATAATATGCTTTATACATCGTTGACATAATTACCTTAACGCCTTTGCTATTAGCGCATTCCTTGCGCATTGGACAGTAGTTGCATATTTTCTTGCTCGAAGTATATGCTACTTGTTTTCGTCCATCATTGTGTTTAGTATATCGGGGCTTTAAAACTTGTCCTTGTGGACATATAAAAGCTCTTCGCCTTCCATCATACTTGAATTTATCTCGATGTGTTTGATATGTCCCGTGGAGGGGAATAAATGCTTCTATTTCCTGATCTTCCAAATGCTTATAGTTTTCTCCTGATGAAAAGCCCGCATCTGCTAGAAGTATTTCACAGTTCAATTTTCGCTGACTCAAGTTACCCAATGTTTTGTTCGTGTGTGAGATCAGTATTTGAGAGTCTTTATGTGAGGCATACTCTGCAGTTATATTAGTAATGACATTTATCTGACTATCAACTGAAATGGTACTTGTATAGCACAGCATCCTTGGTTTACCTGACTTCTTGGCCACTCGTGCGTCCGGATCAGTTTTACTGCGATGTGTTGCATGACTAAAAAATCTTCGTCTATTTTTCTTATGATTTTTACCACCATCCTGCTTGGTGTATTTCTTTTGTCTTTGCTCTTTAAAGCGTGCTAAATCCCTTTCATTTCTCTTCGCTCTTGCCAACATGTCTTCTGGAGTGATATCCTCAGGAAGGTCTTGCATACGTATGTCATTCAAATATTCCTGTGGGTCCCGTTGGGCTAATTTTATTTCTTCCATACGGTCCAAAGATGCGTTAGCATTGATATAAGCCGAATCTACACTCTGTGTATGACCAGCAACTAGTCCTGAGTCAATACACAGTCCAAGTACATAATTGAATACTTCCTCAAATATTTCCTGGGGTATGCGCTTTCTAGTTTTACAAATAGTACTGTGATCAGGAACTGGTTCATCAATATCATACCCAATAAATAGACGAAGATCAAGTCTATTTTGAATCATACGCTCAACAGCTCTGTCGCTACATTTATTCTCTAAATAACCTATGAGAAGAATTTTAAAGAATACCACAGGATCCAGACTAGGTCGACCAGTATGAGAATAACATTCCTTAGTACTATCGCGGATGAAATCAAGTTTGATATTCGCTAATAATATTTTATAAAAGTTGTCATCAGGAACAGCATCAACCAGATTAAAGTTGGTAAATAGTTTCGGCTTAAAATTCTTTATTCCTCGCATACCATAAGATACGAAAAAAGTGCCTTTCCTCCGTACTTATATGCGGTAGTTTGTCAACAGCCACTGTTGTTATGGATAGTTTTATATTTCTTCGTTCATAATTTGCTCTTTCTTGAATCGCTAAGGAATTGGTTTTGTCTTTTTTTGAATTCAATGAGTTTATCCAGTAGACCGGAATATTCTAGAATCTACTTACCGCAAAGGGGAAATCAAAGCTATTCAATCTTGA
>JAUILM010000787.1 GCA_030432855.1 Bacteroidia bacterium | reverse complement strand
AGAAATTCTGTGGCTACTAACGATCTTTTTAAGTATCCCGACTTGGGATCAAATTTGATGGGAAAACAAGAAGAGACAGTGTTGGAGTCTCTTGTTTTATCAACTCAATATTTATGCCTAATCGCCTTATACTATTCATCACATTAACTTTACTAAGTTTTGGCAGTGCGTTGTCCATTACAAAAGCGAATACTCGCATAGTTGACATTTCGCCTCCAACGTCGCGCATTGATTCGGTTCCCTATAGCCTGCAGGATCTCAGGACGGCTTTGAGCGGGATTGTGCAGGAGGGTTTGGACTCGGTGGCATTTCCCGGTGCTCAGCTTGTGGTGATGCATCGGGGATCAACTTTACTGGATACAACATATGGTTATCACACCTACGCCAAACAGCAACCAGTAAAAGTTGATGACGTCTACGACCTGGCATCGGTCACCAAGGTAGCGGCGGCTGTACCTGCCCTCATGATACTTATAGATCAGGGACTATTGCATTTAGATGACAGACTATGCGATCATTTTGATTTTCTCTGTCATTCTAACAAAGGAGACATCACCTTCAGACAGGCGCTGGCGCACTATGGGCAATTGGTACCATACATTGTATACTGGCAAAATACCCTGAAGAAGAATGGGAAATATCGAGCCAGGACGTTTCGAAAGACAGCTCATGAAAAATATTCGATAAAGGTCACAGACAGTCTTTTTTTACATCAAAAGTATAAGCGCAAGATTGATAAGGCGATCAAAAAGTCAGATTTGTTGGAGGAGAAGGAATATGTGTATTCGGGATTGTTGTTTTTGCTAGTACCCGATTTGGTGAAGCAGAAGACTGGCCTGAACCTGGACGAATTACTTTATAAATACGTATACGAACCCATAGGAGCCGATCTGCTCAGATTCAATCCCCTGGACCATGTGGCCCTGGAGAGAATCGTGCCCACAGAAATGGATACCTTTTTTCGACATCAACAGGTGCATGGGAGGGTGCATGATGAAGCTGCGGCTATGTTAAATGGTGTATCCGGAAATGCGGGACTGTTTGGAAGTGCCAGGGATTTGGCGAAGCTTTGTCAACTGTATCTGCAGGAAGGGCGAGTTAAGGATGAGCAAGTCATCGACTCCATGACAGTACGGGTCTTTACGCAATGTGCCTATTGTGAGGAAGGCAATCGGAGGGGACTGGGATTTGATAAGCCTATGATCAAATATGATGGGGCGATCAGTTACGTAGCCCGGTCAGCTTCACGCTTCAGTTATGGGCATTCAGGATTTACCGGTACTTTTTTCTGGGTTGATCCTCTGGAAGATCTCATTTTCATATTTTTCTCCAACCGAGTATATCCTTTTCGATCCAATAGAAAGCTTTATAGCATGAGTATTCGCCCAAAGTTACACCAGACAGTGTATGATTATATTGAGGCCAATAAAAAAGGGAACTCCAAAGTGAAGTTCCCCTGATAATTCTATTAAGAAACGGGATGTATTAGATACCGTTGCTAATTCTTTCGGTAAGGTCTGCTAGTCGGGCAGAATATCCAGCCTCATTGTCGTACCAGCTAACCACCTTGATGAAGTTACCATCCAAAACTTCGGTCATGAGCGAATCAAAGATCGAAGAATGCGGATTTTGCAGAATGTCTGAAGAAACGATGGGATCCTCGCAATATTCGAGGATTCCTTTTAGTGGTCCTTCAGCCGCTTCTTTAAATTTGGCATTGATTTCCTCGGCGCTGGTAGATTTTTCAACTACGCAGTTCATTTCAATCATTGAACCAGAAACCACGGGTACTCTGAGTGCAATGGCGCTCAATTTTCCAGCTACAGGAGGTACTACCTTCCCTACGGCGCTAGCTGCTCCTGTACTTGTTGGTACGATATTAATTGCTGCAGCTCTTGCTCTGCGCAAATCACTATGAGGAGCATCCTGTATATTTTGGTCGGATGTGTAAGCATGCGTAGTGGTCATGCTTCCTACTTTCAGACCCCAGTTGTCATTTACGATTTTTGCTACGGGAGCAAGACAATTCGTAGTACAGCTGGCGTTGGAGAAAATATCATTGCTCAAATCGAGCTCATCATCATTTACACCCAACACGATAGTTTTGATGCCACCACCTTTACCTGGTGCAGAAATCACCACTTTCTTGGCACCTGCCTCCAGGTGTAGTCCTGCTTTTTCTGCATTTCTGAAGAATCCGGTACATTCTAAAACTACGTCTACACCTAATTCTTTCCAGGGGAGGTTTGCTGGGTTTCTCTCTGCAGATGCTGCGATTTTCACACCATTAACAATGAGGTGGTCATCGGTGGCAGATACAGTACCGTCAAATTTTCCCTGAGATGAGTCATATTTCAACAGGTGAGCGAGTGTTGCATTATCAGTCAGGTCATTGATCGCTACGACTTCGATATCTGACTTATTTAGCAGGTTTCTAAATGTAAGTCGACCAATACGACCAAACCCATTGATGGCAATTTTTTTTGACATAATTATATTGTCTTTAAGTTAGCGTTAATCAGATTTGCAAAATGAAGGCCCAAAAGTAATAAAAATTAAAATTTGAGACTGCAGTGTGTATGTAAATGAGAATATAATTTTTAACAAAGCCTAACGACCAATAGTTGTCTAAAGTCAGGCTCAATTGATGCTACCTGGAGGAGTGGTAAGACAGAAGATGATATCTCCAAAAGAAAATGGTCACATCGAACCGATATGACCACATAGAGCTTTTCCACATAAAATCGTAGCCCCTAGGGGAATCGAACCCCTGTTTCAAGGATGAAAACCTTGCGTCCTAACCACTAGACGAAGGGGCCTTCAAAAAATCTCCAGGCGTTTCTGGAAGATCTGTTTTCAAAAGCGTTGGCAAAGATAAAACTTCTAATAATAATTCAAAATCCTCCATAAGGAATTATTACGCCTTTTGAGTTTTGTCCATTTGAACTGATACAATGGCAGCAATAGCCAGGATGACAAACAAGGACAAATCTAATCGTAGACCCGCTATGCTACCTGGCATAAGGCCCATCATGCTGGCCACCAGAATGGCAATGGCGATCAAGGTAAGTGTTGGCATGATCTTGATCCTCTCGGCATGATCATAGAAGA
>JAUILM010000786.1 GCA_030432855.1 Bacteroidia bacterium | reverse complement strand
TTTTTTGGTTTACCGGTGTTCCGTCCGAATTCCGTGTGTTCTAGTCCTTTGCCAAGGAGCCAAGTATGTGAGTGGTAAAGTGCAATCCTTAAAAGAAGATCGTCACAATGACTCCATTATTATAGAAACGGGGATGACAGCGCTGTTGTGCATGTCTTGCCCAATGAATAACTTAGTGAGGTTCTATCTTCGTTGGATTAATAGATCGCCATGACAAAGTCTCTTAAGAAAGTAGGCGCAGATTCTAAGAGAATGCTACTACTATATTTGATAAGTGCCTATTCGCTCTTTTTCTTCCAGCCGGTACTACCCAATGCTCAAAATGAGGCACATGATTATATCAAAGAAAGGATCGCTTCCAGAAAGGTACCTGGAATGGCGTTTCTTATTGCAAAAAACGGTGAAGTAATAGAGGAGGGATATTATGGCAAGGCGAATCTGGAATTAAATGCAGAGGTGGACGAAAAATCAGTTTTCGCCATTGCGTCAATGAGTAAGACCTATACTGCTGCTGCCGTACTCATAATGGCTGAACGTGGCCTAATTAGTCTGGATGATCATATACATCAGTATATTCCGGAAGCACCTGATACCTGGAAAAAAATAACCATTAAACACCTTCTCACTCACTCCTCTGGACTGGTAGATGACTGGGCACTGTATGACTGGGATAAGTCCAATGCACTGTTTATACAGTCACTCACTGATAGTATGTTTCTTCAACATCTTTTTTCTCAAGAGTTACGATTCGAACCAGGCACAAATCATGCTTATTCCTGCGGCCCATTTGTATTAGGTGTTGTTATTGAAAGAATCACGGGAGAATACTATGAACAGTTTATCAAGGAAAACATCTTCGAACCGCTGGGATTAAATGAAACTTTTGTCGATGATCCATATCGAATTATTCCTCACAGAGTATCCGGATATTTCAACTACGATCCCAAAGTAATCAACAGTCGAATTTCCGGGCTGGGAAATGGAATACTACTCTCACCAACAGCTTATGGCCGGGCCGATGTAGGTATTCGAACTACAGCTAGAGAATTAATGCAGTTTTATGACGCCCTGCTCAAATCCAAAATCATTAGTGAGGAATCTACTGAATTAATGTTCGGGCCCGCAAAACTCGACAATGGAGCATTTATATCAACGGGTGCAGGATGGATGAACTGGCCATTGGGAGGAGCTACAATATCTGAGCACAGTGGTGGTTTTAGAACGGGATTTAGCAGTCAGGCCTTCCTGGTACCGAAAGACAATTTTATTGTCATAATTCTTAGTAATCTTAGTGGTGGTGTTAGTTTTTCTCTTGCGCAACAAATCGCTTCAATATATTATCCAGAATTTCAGCCTATATCAAAGAAATCACTTCAGGCCAGTTCGGACACTACAATGACGAATGCCCATCTGCGTTTCTTCCAATCCATGAATTCTGAACAGAAAAATTCAAATGCTAGCACAGCATTCCCCTACACATATTATTCAAACAGTGTTAAAGCATTGGTCTCGAAGATTAGCTCGATTGAATATCTGGGAGAAAAGAACGTACAAACCCAGGAAATGAAATTCTTTGGTGTCCAGATTTACAAATTGATTTATTACAAACTAAATGGTGACAGAACCTTGTACACCACCATATATCTAGACCGGGATGACAAAATTGTTTTCATAGATTACCCCGAAAGCGAATAATTCTTAGTCGCAGCCCCAGGCACTTATCTTGACCTATATGCATGCTTATTATAACTATAAACAGGCAGTATGGAAAATCGTACTCAAAGAATGAATCTTATGCCTTATCTTACTCCAGATCAAGAAGAGAAATTTAAACAGACCAACAATGCTCCACTTTTTTGAAATCATGGACTATTATGAATTCTCTAATTGAACTGATTAGTAATACAGATGATTTTTTACTTCAGAGTATTGAAGCTAATATAGTTGCTACCTATATTATCCTGTTTCTCATAATATTTCTGGAATCTGGAGTGATTTTATTCCCATTTCTTCCCGGTGATGGCTTATTGTTTTCGGTAGGTGTAGTTGCTACCATTACCCCCCTCGACATATATATTATACTACCCCTTCTAATGATCTCGGCTATAGCAGGTTTCATCGTAAACTACAAGTCTGGGTCAGTTTTTGGAAAATGGATCATACAGAAGAAGTATTCTTCGATCAATATCGCTTATGATAACACCAGAGACTTCATGAGTAAGCATGGAAAAACAGCAGTCGTTCTGTCAAGATTCTTTCCCATTATCCGGACCTATCTTCCGTTTGCAGCAGGGATCGTACATATGAAATATGATGTTTTTCTGAAGCAAACGATCCTGGGAGCCGTGATTTGGGTTAGCTTATTTGTGTGTTCTGGTTACTTCCTGGGAGAAGTACCCTGGGTAAAAGAAAACTATGGATTGATTTTCCTTGGTTTGATCATTCTAACGATCATTCCACTCTTGGTTCAAATGCTGAAAGGTCTCGTAAAATTCATTTCTAAAAAATTCAATGTGTAAATAAATCAACTATTACCTTAGACAACCGACTGGATGATAAAGGATACTAAAATATTAAACCCAAGCCAAAATTTAAAACATGACATCTCAACTGGCAAAACACCTTCTTCACTGCGCGCTACTCCTGTCACTATTAGGCTGTCAGTCATTGATCTCACAAGAGGAAGCACTCTCAAACCAGGAATATGCATCTCTACTTTGTGTAAGAAAAGATGGAAAGTTCGGCTTCATTAATGAAAGGGGGTGAAGAAGTGATCCCCTGCATCTATGATCAACCCAGTGCATTTTATGAAGGATGGGCTGCTTTAAAAAAAGGAAAGAGATGGGCCTATTTCAATGCGAGGGGACAAAACGTACTAGACCTGAAAAAGCGATTTACACATTGTGGAGACTTTCACGACGGTGCTGCGTTGGTATCTACCATTCCTACATTAGACACGCTTCTGATTTTTGGGGCTTATTGGAAGGGAATATGTGATGACCTCCAATTTATTAATAAAAAAGGTGAAACCCTCTTTAAGGTGGAGAATCAATGGAATGCGAACTGCGCCCTCATTGAATCAATCGGATTTGCTGACGGTTTATTAAAAATC
>JAUILM010000785.1 GCA_030432855.1 Bacteroidia bacterium | reverse complement strand
TAACCGAGCACAGCTCATTTCAAGTCGCTTCATCTACTAAGTTACTTACCTCCTCATTGGTGCTGAAAGCCATACACAATGATCTACTTGATCTGGAAGAACCCATTGCATCATATATTGAAGATTCACCGGATAGATGGAGGAGTATTGCGGTGCGTCATCTAATCAGTCATAGTAGTGGGATCCCAGAAACGGGACCTGTAGAAAGTGATACAACCCTGTCCAGCAAGGCTATAGTGGAGATATTAAAGACTAAGCCCCTCACTCATGAGCCAGGGACTATATTTCGATATGGTATAGCAGATTTTGTGGTCTTGATGCACATACTGGAAAATATCTATGCAAAGCCATTTTCTCAGATTATTAAAGATGAAATAGCCATACCGATGCATATGACGGATGGTGGGTACGATATGGAAAAAAATGTATCAAGCCCGCTCACCAAAGGAGTTAAATACCTGCAGTCAGAAATTATTCGTGAAAAAGTGACCACGTACTATGATGATCACGGAACGAAGGTAGGCTACAAGGTTACTTATGGCCCGAATGGTTATTCTGGTGCCGGTTATTTTGCGTCCATTTCAGATTTTGCTAATTGGGCAATCAGTCTTGATAAGGAAGTGCTTTTTCCCTTGGAATTTGCTAATGAATTCATTTACTCAGCAGATAAGATCGGTGAAATGGATTCACCATTCTCAAAAGTAGGGTGGGTCATCACGAAGGAAGATGGTATACTGGGAGCGGGTCATCCTGGTGGTCCCGGATTAGGAGATGTCCTGAGATTTCCCGATGAAAAAATAACGATCATCACATTATCTAACGACGGAGAATTATTGCCAGGTATGTCAAGAGCTATTGCGTCCTGGTACGTTGATGGGCTGAGCCCAAAGAAGAGCATCGAGAAATTTGATAGATAGGTAATGTAGATAAGGGCGGTATTTATAGTATATAGGCAGGTTTGCAGTAGAGATTTATAGCTTAAAGTGCATGTCTTCCATGAAGGCATGCACTTTTTATGTTAAACCCATCAAAAGGAGTGCTCATGGCATCTTTTTTGATGCGATAAGAAAGAGGATCATATATAATAAAAACCTTATATTTGATCTACTTTGACAATCCAAAGAAATCTAATTTTTAACACCTCAAATCTGTAAGACATGCGTCGATTCACCTTACTTGCAACTTTAATTAGTTCCTTTCTGGTTTCAGCATTTTCCCAGGATCCGGTGGCTTCGTGGCCTCTGGATGGAGATGCAATGGCAGAAGTAGGAGATGATGGAACACTACATGGGGCGGTACCAGCTACTGATAGATATAATAATCCGACCGGTGCTTTAGCTTTTGATGGCATAGACGATTATGTCAGGCTTCCGGACTCAGTGTTCTACCAGAAGAAACCTTTTACAATCTCCATCTGGTTTAAAACAACGAACGAAGGTGGGATAATGGGATACTCGAGTGGTCCTCCAACCAATATTTCGGCAAATCATGTAGGGCAACTTTATATTGGAAATAGTGGTGCTCTACATGGCAAGTATTGGGATAATGTCACAGATCCGATTAATGGACCTGTTGTAAATGACGGACAGTGGCATCAGGTCGTATTGACGAGAGATATACAGGGACAAGATCTCTATCTGGATGGTACATATGTGGGTAGTAGATCAGCTGCTACTTTTGATCTAAATATGGCAAGGAGCTACATTGGAACTGCGCTCACCGATAATTGGATTGATAGTCCAGATGGATTTTTTTATTTCGAGGGATGTCTTGACGATTTAAATATGTACAATGAATATCTTACCCAGGAGGATGTGACTGATTTGTACCAGCGGGAAATTATAGGAATTGTTGTCCAGGATTCTTTCTGTATCTATTGCGATGCTTCAAATACTTCTGTCGGCTTCAATGCGCTTTCTCCTGAACGTGGATATGGCAATACCGTAATAGGTGCATTTGCAGGACACAATAGTTCAGGAACAGGTAATGTATTTATGGGTCATAAAGTTGGTGCACAATCCGATGTATCCAATCAATTAATGATTGGTAACGGAGAATTTAGTCCATTAGTCCTTGGTGATTTTGAAGCACGCACATTTGGTGTTGACGGGGAGATCATTACGAGAGAAATTACAGTTGATTATGATAATTGGCCTGACTATGTGTTTAGTCCTAATTATGAATTGCTTTCATTAAGAGAACTAGAGAAATTTCTCGACGAAAATCACCATCTGCCAGGTGTTCCATCCCAGGATGAAATTCATGCTGATGGGATTAATTTGGGTGAAATGGATGCCACGCTCTTGCAGAAGATCGAAGAACTCACGCTCTATATGATTGAGTTAAGGAAGGAGAATGAAGATCTTAAAATTCAGCATCAGGAAATGCAAGGTCGGTATCACGAAATGGAAGAGCGACTTAGGAAACTGGAGGAGTAACTGACAAGCCCCATCCTCGATAGGAGTCAATCAATTTTCCAATACTGGACGAGCGATTTGTGAGACGAGTTATATCGATCCATCTACAAACCTCAAATACTTGATCTATACTATTATCGTGTTATATCCCAGGGGAATGCAGGATGGCATCTTTTTTGAAAATTATGTTAGAGATCATATGATTAGCCTTAATTGAAACTATGGGCGTCATAATATTATGCACCTCCAATCTGTAGAAATGCGTCGATTCACCTCTCTTGCGACTTTGGCAGTCAATTTTTTGCTTGTCACGTTTATAAATGCTCAGACACCTTCTGCCTATTATCCATTAGATGGTAATTCTCTCGCTGAAATTGGCGAAGATGCTACTATGTTTGGTCCCAGTCCAACAACTGACAGATTTGGAGCGATCTCAGGCGCCCTTAACTTTGATGGTGTTGATGATTATGTACTGCTTCCCGACTCGATCCTATACGAGAAAATTCCGTTCACCATTTCTATATGGTTCAAGACAGAAACTGACGGAGGTATCTTTGGATATGCGAGTGGTACGCCTCTTGGAAATCCTGCAAGCCACGTGGGTACGCTATATGTAGGCGAAAGTGGTGTTTTACATGGAAAATACTGGGACAATGTAACAACAACGATGATAGGTCCAACCGTCAATAATGGAGA
>JAUILM010000784.1 GCA_030432855.1 Bacteroidia bacterium | reverse complement strand
TTGTTGATCATTTCTAAGGCATCAGGATAAGGCTTGCATGTGATCATGCGCTCCGGTTCTTCATTTGGAATATCATCGCAAATGGTACCATCAATGTCGATTAAGAAGTTCTTCACTTCATCAGGCAAGATGGGGCTTAAGAGCTCACCGTCGTCACCCGTTATTTGCTTTAGGTTATTTTCTTGACTCATAGGGATCAAAGATAAGAGATTTTAAAATAAACGCATCTTCCGCTATCGAACGTCCTGCAGGACTTCTTTCTTATTCAAAGTTTATATAATTGGCTGGATTGATCGGTTTACCGTTAGACCACAGCTCAAAGTGCAAATGGGGCCCTGTCGATTGAGTTCCTGTGTTTCCAATGATAGCTACAGCTTCACCCGCCTTCACATTGGAACCTGTGTTTTTTAGAAGTTCTGAGTTATGCTTGTAGAAACTTATTAGATTATTGTCATGCTGGATACCTATCGTGTTTCCCGTCTCCAGTGTCCATCCGGCATAAATGATGTATCCATCCAGTACAGCTTTTACCGGAGTATTGGGTGGAGCATTAATGTCCAGCCCCAGGTGATCATTTTCAGGGTCAAATCCATAGCTGACACTTCCGGTGATGGGAGGTATTAGGTATAGTTGTTCAAGTGGCCTGAGGTTAGAGACGGCAGTGGTGGGCTGAGATTGGGATAAAGTGATAGAACTAAGTTTATCATCCAGGTCAAAGGACGTTCTCAATTGTTCATCCTCCTCTATGCGTGCCACTGATGACACAGAATCAACTAATTCCAAATCTTTTGATACTGTAGTATCGTGAATGACATTACCACTGAGAATAGCGCGGAGGTTGTTTATGTATATCTGTTGAGAGGCTGCCACGTCTTCGAGTTCTATGACTTTCTCCCGCAGTTGGAGTATCTGATCAGGATCAGCGTAGCCAGATGACTGGTTTATCATCTGACGTATTGGTGCCAGTGATACAACAGCCAGAGTGCTAACAAAGATAATCAGTGCAAATACTATGATTGCAACCCACAGGTACCAGGGCTTGTAAATGAAAGAACGTACTTCCTCAAACGTTTTTTCACTAAAAATTACCAGCCGAAATTGATTCTCCTTTTGCTTCTTATCAGCCACGTGCTACATTTGTGATTCCTAATAAGACTGTAAAAGTCTAAAAATTAGGCAGAACAAAATAATTTCGATTTGTTATTAGTTATAACTTGGATCTGAAGGGGTAAACACATTAGCATTTTTTTACATTTGATTACATGTTACACTTGAAACAGGCTTTAGTATGGGTGTTGCTGCTTGCGGCATTTATCTCGTGTACCACGACGAAGAAGCGGGGAGAGGTAAGTAAGCTTGGATTGGCATATCACAATATCACTTCAAAGTATAATAGAAACTTTAATGCCAATCTCTTGATTGATGAAACCATGGCAGGGCTAGAGGCTGCTCACCGTGAGGACTATTCACAGCTATTGCCCATTTACCCATTGTTATACAAGGAAAATCCGACACAGGTCGCTGACCCCATGGATCGAGCGATTGAGAAAGCTTCGGTTGCCATTGCAATCCACCGGCCAAGTCACTGGACCGATGACAACTATTTTATCATTGGTCAGTCCCAATACATCAAAGAGGATTTTGAATCTGCAGAAGCTACTTTCAGATATCTTGTAAAGCACTACGATCCTGAAAATATCCTTAGACAATCCGAGATAAACAGCCGTAGCTCTCGTAGGGATGAGATGTCGGAGAGAGAACAACGGATCGAAAAAAAGGCCGATGAGAAGGAACGCAAAGAGCGCATAAAAGAGCGTGAACAGGAGATCAAGGAGCGCAGGAAGGAAAAAAAGCGTCAAATCAAAGCCAGAAAGAAGCGAATCAAGGATCGTAAAGATCAGATAAAGGAGCGTGAACAACTCGCCAAACGAAATAAAAAGAAGAAGGACGAGGCAGATGCAAAGCTGGCCGCTCAAGAGAAAAAGAAAAAAGAAGATAGTCAGGTACCGATGGATGAGGACCCCGTCCTGCCAAAAGTGAAGGGAAGTTCAGACAACTACTTCTTAAAGCATAAGCCTGTTCATCAAAGGGCACAGTTATGGTTAGCCAAAACTCTTATTGAAAGAGATCATTTTGGCGAGGCTGAGAATATTCTAAGGATCCTTGAGTCCAATACAGCCACCTTTGATGAGATCAGAAGAGAAGTCTACGCAGCACAGGCGCATAGTGCGCTGAGTCGGGGCCAGGATCAGGCTTCCCTGATTCCTCTGGAGAAGGCAGCAGCAGCTGCCAAAGACAGACGACTTAAAGCTCGATATGCTTTCATTACGGCCCAGGTGTATGAGCAGCAAAATCAATCTGCCAAGGCTGCAGAATACTATGATCAGGTGGTACGACTGAAACCTGATTATGAAATGTCCTTTAATGCGGAGCTCAATAAGCTTAAAATGCAGTGGAATTCTGGCAGTGTCGATCATGGCAAATTTGAAACGGCTCTTAACCGCATGATCCGTGATGATAAGAATACAGAATATCAGGATCAGCTATATCATGCATTGGCCATGAAAGACCTTAAGACCGGAAATTTTGAAGAGGCTATTGCTAATCTATCTGCATCCATTCGAAACAGCGCCGGCAACAAAGTCCAACAGGCCGAGTCCTATTATACCATTGCAGAACTATATTACGAAAGAGAAGATTACGTAAATGCCAAGTACTACTTTGATAGTACTCTCACCGTGATGACTCAAACGGATGATAGGTACAGTGATGTTTCTTCCAATGCTAAAAATCTTGAGAAGATCGCTGCTAATTTGGAGCTCATTCAGTTGCAGGACAGTTTGATACGATTAAGTCAGATGTCTGACAAAGAGCTCAAAGCGGTAGCTGCTCAGATTAAGAAAGAAGCGCAGGCAAAGTCCAGAGCCAGAGAGGCCAGGGCAGAGCAAGGTAGTGATGCCAGATCTAAACTGGCTACCATAAGTAATGCTGTTAGGAATACACCGGGAGCAGGTGTTACCAGCAATTTCTTTGCATATGATGATCGTGCCTTAAAGAGAGGTCAGCGGGAGTTTGAACGTACCTGGGGACCTATCAGCCTGGAAGACAATTGGCGTAGATCCA
>JAUILM010000783.1 GCA_030432855.1 Bacteroidia bacterium | reverse complement strand
TTCAGACGCTGTCAGCTTCAAGGTGTGATGAAAATAATCACCCCATGCCCTTAAATACACCGAATTTTCCTCTCTCCCCGTTTCATCCATTCCTACCACATCCCGGAAGAACTCCACGGATTTCGGTAAATCCGCTGTCAATACTTCTATATGTGCAAGCTGTGATAAATAATGAGGGTTCTTTGCCATAATATTTTCTTTTTCTTTCCTAAAGTAAATTCTTTAATCAGCTATTTCGTTAGTCAATTGTATTCTCCGTTTATTCAATATCAATCCAGATTTTGTGCTGAGAATTACTCTGAGATTAATCTCACTATGTAATTTTTTGACTTACCTCAATGCCGCTTCCAATGGGTAGCAAGAGAGAATCAAACATCCCGGATTTTCTGACTGTCATCCGATAAGAGGTTGCCGCTTGATGATGATTTGAGGGTAGGATCATATTATCCGCTACGACAAATGCATCAGCATTTAACTTTGGTAAAAACAATTGGAAACATGGCACATACAAGTCCTTCCAAAGGTCCAGTAGCACGAAATCAAATCTTTCTGAGGCATCTCTAATGGCTGTCAACGCATCACCGACTCTGAACTCTACAAAAGATTCCAGTCCTGCCTTTTCAATCTGTGATTTGGCATACTTAGCTTTCTTTCCATCAATTTCCAGTGTAATTAATCTCCCACCGTTCTTTCTGGCAGCTTCAGCTAACCATACTGTTGAATACCCATATGAGGTACCAATTTCCAGTATGCACTTTGACTCCGCACCTCGCAATAAAGTATTCAGGAACCGTCCCACGTCCGGTCCCACCGGCAGGAGAAATTCATCTCGCCTTCGTACACCTTCTTCAATGGGAAGCGATTTCATTCTTGCAGTTTCTGCTTTCAGTCTTTCATGATACTCCGATAGCACCGACTGCACTTTCACATCAAAATCAATCATACGTTATTGGTATTGCTATCATAAATTCTATTAGCCTTTCTCCATAAAATCGGGCAAGGGCTTTCCATCGATGATAAATGGATGGGCCTCGATAAGGACAAAAACAATTCGACAAGTTTCCGTTTTACTGGGATTCCTCCACAAGTGGATGGTACCCCGTTGAATAATTATATCTCCCTCACTGCAGGTCTTAATTATATTATCATCCAGCTCCAATTCAATGCGACCACTTATCACTATACCATAGTCGATGCTACTTGATCGATGAAATGGGGAAGATGATCCGGGCATCATGTCTACCACGCGAATTACAGAACCACTCCGTATTGTTGTGCCGGCATTCCTACAACTGCCATCTGTGTCGTCATTGAGATTGGCAGGAACTTCGCCGGTAGTCCACAACAGTGACATTGATGCATCACCTGTTGGAATCATGCTGGTTTCAAATTCTTCGTCCGAAATAAATATGGCTGTTCCATCCTTTTTATGTCCCGTGACTATTCTTCTGATTTTATCCATCACCTGGGTCCTTAGATTATCGTATCAGAGCTCCACCATCCACTGGTATTGCGCTCCCGGTAATAAATGAGGCTCTTTCTGAGCAAAGCCAAAGATTGACCTCAGCCACCTCTTCGGGTTGTCCCAATCTTTCCATTGCCTGATAATTTTTGGCATTCTGCAGGGCTTGAGGATCTCTGCTCAATTGTCGACGTCCTTGCATGATCATCGGTGTTTCTATGGCTGTAGGACAGACACAATTCACTCTAATATTTTGAGTAGCATATTCCAATGCGGCCGTTTTGGTTATGCCAATCACACCATGCTTTGATGCGGCATACGGTGAGTTATTGGGTTGACCACGTAAACCTGCTGCAGATGATACCAGAACTATAGATCCTCCTCCGGACTGTAACATTTCACGTAGGGAAAACTTAAGGAAATACCACGCTCCTGTGAGGTTTACGGCTATTTGCCGACTCCATTCTTCGGTCGGGTACTCATGTGTGGGCACCGAAAGGCTTCCTTAAATCCCTGCTGAATTCACTGCACAATCCAATCGACCAAATTTTGCAGTGGTCACTTTCAGTAAATCAGACACCGAAGTCTCATCTGATATATCAATAATTTCAGCGGTAGCCTCCCCACCTTCTTTTCCTATAATATCCGCAACTTCAAAGACAGATTCTGAAATATCTGCCAATACGAGAGTTGCCCCTTCACGAGCAAAAGAAACAGCGGTTGCTCTACCAATACCAGATGCCGCTCCAGTAACGATGCAAACTTTATTTTTAAAAATCATGGGAAAGTGACCTTGTCGATTATTGATAAGTCAACCCAAAGCCAAATTCATATAATGGATTCTCCGAATCGTGAGGTACATCTTCCATTTGATTTTCGACAGCCTCCATACTGGATGGCATTTCTACGGGCAATTTTCCACTGGGTTTAAATTTCCCAAAAATTAATTCTGCCAAAATCTCATCCTGACAGGTAAAATCTACAATCAGTCCTTTAGTGGCAGCATTTATTTCCGGAATCACGGCCGGTCGATTCATAGTAAGAATCGAAATAGTAGGTTTGCTATTGATCAAATCAAGCATTCTCTTTTTATCTTCCTCAGGAAAATCCAATCTCCCCTGAAGAAAAATTCGTTCCAGAAAATACTGTGGGTTTTCAACAGGTGTAAATGGAGTGCCAAATTTTAACAAAACCACATCAGCCTCTTCCGGATTGTCGACGATCGTTGCATAACTACTGACTGCATTTGGATTGATACCCTCTACAAATACTTTGATGTCTTCTGAGAGTGGTAATATATTGCCTTCATTCTTTAAGAGCACCAAAGATCTACGCTGTGCTTCACGTCCCTTTTCTTTATAAGATTCATCTGCGAAAACCTGGAGATTCTCTGCACTCAAATAAGGATCATCAAAAAGCCCTAAAACGAATTTGTCATGTAGAATTCTTCGAACGGATTGGTCAATCCTTTCTTCGGAAATGGAGCCTTCCTCTACTAACTCGACTACCAGATCTGCACAGGATTCACCACCCAGCATATCAACTCCCGCATTAATTATTTTTGCTACTCGTTCTTTAGGCGTGAGATCTTCCACGCCCCAGGCTGATGCAGGCTTAGCGGGATTATCAAATACCAGCGCCCAGTCTGTACATACTACACCATC
>JAUILM010000782.1 GCA_030432855.1 Bacteroidia bacterium | reverse complement strand
TAAATTAAAATGTTAATGATCTAAACAAAACCTGATGTTTGCTTGCAATCATTTGAATGGGTTAAAACATCGTGGTCTTGAAATGTAGTTTCTTAAATAATCCTTCGACCACCGTTGTAGCCAAATATATAGATAATTGTTATATAAGAGATATGGAAAGATACTAATTTTCCAAACATCTTCTTACAAATCTAACGAAAAATGTGCTTTTGATCCAGGCCACACCCAAAAATCACCCAAATGGGGGGTATGCTCTATAGTTGGTAATCCTGCCGATGCAACCTCAAGAATGATGCCACTCAGGCCCGGGTGCCAGGTGCCAGGTGCTGGGTACCGGGCAGTTCTTAGGATAAAAATACTGCCCTTTGAGGATTGTTTAGCATAGTTGTTCCATACCTATTTGACATTTTCAGTTTTATGTATGAATTAAAGGAGAAAACTAAAAGATATTGACAATGAGCTTTATAGTGAATATTTAGTAATGTGCATCGAGCGTATAACAACAACCCGACATGCTGAAAGGAGGTCGAATCTAAATAATGATGTCGCTATGTTCTTTTCCACTTTGATTGAGGACCAATCAGAGTCTTTTTTATAGGATAGCAGACATAGCCCTATGTTATTCTTTTCTGCAATAGTAGGATGGATCTGCCATCCGAAGCTCTAGCGAAAGATGAACCCCTGCCATCCAAAGATATGGCAAAGGATGGACACACCCCCGCCATCCAAAGCTCCAGCAAAGTATGGACACACCCCCGCCCTCCGAAGCTCCAGCGAAGGAGGGACACACCCCCGCCCTCCGAAGCTCCCAGCGAAGGAGGGACACTCGCACCCACACTCAAACCCACACTCAAACCCACACCATAACACCACAATGGCACGATAAATGTTGCCATTTTTATTGGTGCCTCCATACACCAGTATGATTCCCGTTGAGACCGTAGTATGCCGATCTGATGATCTCAGACCAGATGTGAACACATGCTTCACATGGTCATACATAAAAGTCATACTATGAGGCAATTATTTACACTCCTATTATTTTTTAGCATTAGTACCTTATGGGGCCAGGCTCGCTTGCTGCCCCAGTCCATGAACCAACTGCGACCTGAGCGTTGTGGCATTCGATACATCGAATCCAAAGGGGATATGATTGATGTTATCCTCGAATTTGAAAAAAAAGCACGTATAATCACTCCGGACAATCCCGATGATGTAAAGGGTAAGTCGGTCAATTTGCGGGGTGTATATTTCCTCACTTACGATCAGCATGGTACACTTATTTCCGAGCGTCGTTCTTTCCTGAAAACCAATGAGATCCCGGATAGGGGGATGGTGTTTGGCTTGAATGGTCAGCGTGCTGAACTGTTGGAATCGGATTTAGAGCTAATCCCACAGGATGAGTTTGACGCCATTCCCTGGGTGGTCGGACATGGTCATGCGTCCAAACCAGTGAAAAAGGTAGAGCCTGACACTGTATATAGTGCCGAACTCTATGTTGATAAGGAAAATAAACTGCAAAGCCTTGAAATTGAGAAACATATACGTACCATTGGTGTGCAGGATGGTTATGCCATTGTCAAAAGTCGGGTCAATCTGGAGATGTACGACAGTTGTACGAAGAAGGCCTTCTGGACCAATCTTTACCTACCGTCTACAGATCCACTGTACGGCAACACTCTGGCGATGCTCAACTTTCATGATAAAAAGGTGTCAAAGGAGCCATCCATGAAGCGTTGGAGACTACTGTCACTGAATGACACAGGTGCAGTGGAGGGTCAGTATGACCTAGAATTTGAGCAGCCGATGCGGATCACGTATCGCGATGAAGTAACACACTATCAGGACGGAGTGAATGCTATTGATAAGCAAATTTGGGTATTCGAACCTGAACCTATTGCAGGACAGGAACAAGCGTATAAGCAATATTACTACTATTGCTTTGATACGGAAGCATCAGTACTCACATCCTCCAAGGTCCTGGCAAATCAGCCCGTTTTTAACTCCATCAATGACTTATGGCTGAAAAATGGTGTGATATTTACATCGAATCAGGACGAAGTGCTGACTACATGCTACATATCAAATGATGGAGAATACGAGGTATTCAATTCAGGAGAAAGAATGGAGAACCTGGGTCGTTTATTTAATAGTAGTATTGGAAACCGACGGAGAAACATAGCTCTACAACTACATCAGGAGCCCACTATCTTTGAGGATAGCACGATCCTTTCCATCTATAAGGTCCTGGAAGATGTGGGCGTGGGAGCAGCTCAGGGGCTTGCCAGTGATGCCACAACCATCAATCACGGACTGGTGCTGCTACATATGCAACCCGATGGACAGATCATGGCAGCGGACTACTATCAGCGCCCTAAGAATGCAGATCCTCGTGCTGCTGTAGCGCTAGGTCCTATCGAAAGAAATGATGACGGTGTCATTTCCTTCTATGCCTATGAACAAACTTCCATCGGGACCTATCCAGTGCTATACACTGTGAGGGGCAGTAAGGTATCAGTAGTCAAAAATGATCAGGGCACCACTGCATCACGTTTTATTTACTATGATGCTAAGGAAGCTATCGTTGGATACTTTGGTGTAGTGAAAGATCCGGAAGATCCGCGCATATCCTTTAGAACACTGGAGATTCTGTTGAACGAAGACTAGAAATAGGAACATTGAACCTAAAATGAAAAAGCCGGCGAGCAAGAGTGCTAACCGGCTTTTTTATTGAGGCTCATTCCATTTTTTCCTGTCAGTCTGCCAACTTCCAACCTTTTCGATAGGGACGCTTTACAAACTGATTTGCGTTGTCAAAGTTAGTGATTTCCATATTATCACCATCCCACAAAAGCTTCTTACGGCCTGGAAAATTTAGGTTATCTCCAGATTTTTTTCCCAGCATATAGCTTCTTATTGCCAGATTACCCATCAGAACCGTCTCGGTAAGTGGTCCGGAATAATCAAAGGAGGAAGTGAGATTCTTATGCTCAGCACTGCCGAATCCAGCCTTGCAGGCTTCTGTCCACGTGTGGTGATGACCCCATCCCGGCTTGTCAACATGTGGGAACTGCTTTTCGAAGTCCTTGTCCATTTTTATCTTGTCGCCATTATTGAGGTAAATCTGGGGATTTCTGCCATAGGT